>JAUQOX010000362.1 GCA_030550695.1 Gemmatimonadota bacterium
CATCCCTTCCGCCTGGAAGGCCGCTCATTTCCCGGCGGAGCCGGGCCGGGCTCACCTCGAGGAGACGAAACCCCATGAGGGGCTGGCCGGATCGTTCTGGAAAGAGGATGCGGGCGGTGGGCGCCTGGCTGGTCTTGGGTTTGGTGGGGTGTCAGGAGAGGTTCCCCACCGTCCTGGACGATGCCGCTTTCCCCACGGAGGCCTACACCGTCCAGGTCACCTTGCCCTTCCACGAGTTCGCGAAGGACGTCCGGGTCTGGGGGGGATACGGTCGCCCCTACGAACTCCCCCACGGGGTGGTGGCCCGGAGCTACGAAGGGGAGCTGGAGGCCCGCACCTTGATCTCCTGGGAGGCCTACCCCGGCGTGGCTTCTGTGCGGGATACCACGGGCACGGTCCGGGCCGATACGGCCCTGGTGTTCGTGGGAGGTCGGGTCGTGGCCGTGCTGGATACCCTGGACGTCCGAGGGGTGGGGGGCCCGGTGACCCTGGGCCTCGGGGCCCTCCAGCAGCCCTGGGACCTGGCGACGGTTTCGTGGAACCTGGCGGTGGATAGTGTGGGAGGAAGGGTTCCCTGGGGTGAGCCGGGGGCGGGCCCCGTGGTGGGCCTGGGTACGGCGGAGTGGGACCGGACCCAGGGGGACTCGGTGGTGTTCGCCCTCGACTCGGCCGCCGTGGCCCTATGGGCCGACAGTCTGGGGCAGCGCCGGGGGATCCGGCTGGAGGCCGTGACGGAAGGGATCCGCCTCCACGTGAACCGGGTCACCCTGGTCCTCACCACCCGCCCCCGCTCCCGGCCGGACACCCTGCTCTACCTCTCGGTGCCGGCCCGGGAACGGACCTTCGTGTACCATCCCTTTCCGGAGGTCCCCGGCGGGGAGATCCGGGTGGGCGGCGTGCCGGCCTGGCGGTCGGTCCTGACCCTGGACCTGCCGGAAAAAGTCTACCCGGCGGCGGAGGTCTGTTCCCGCATCTCGTGTCCGATCACCCTGACCCCCCAGGCCCTGGTTTCGGCGTCCCTGGTGTTGCGCACCCAGCCCTCCCGACCGGGGTTCACCCCCACGGATACCCTCCGGGTGGACGTGCGGGAAGCCTTGGAGCCCTCCCGCATGCCCAAATCCCCCCTGGGCTTCTCCCTCCTGCCCTTCGGGGGGCTCTCCATTCCGCCGGCCCGGTTCCAGGCCCCCGAAGGGGAGGACGTCCTGATCCCCTTGGGGGAATACGTGGAGGGGCTGATCCGGGCCCGGAGCGACACCACCATGGTGGTGTCGAAATCCGTGGTCTTCCTGTCGGCCTTCGAGCCCCTGTCCCTGTTCTACGGCGCGTTCCAGGGGCCGGGCAGCCCCCACCCTCCCCGGCTCCGCCTCATCCTGACCGTGGGAAGGGGGGTCCAGCTCCGATGAGACGAAGCCTCTTCCGGCACCGCACCCCCGGGCCGATTCCCCCGGCGGCGGGTCTTCTCCTCGTCTGGGGTCTGCTGGCGGGGCCGGGAGCGGCCGGTGCCCCGGCGGCGGCCCAGTCCGTGTTCAGCAAAGAGGGGCTCGGCTACCCCCTGGACCCCCTGGATGCCCGCTCCCGGGCCCTGGGTGCCGGCGGTCCGGGCCTCCGGGGGATCGTGTTCGGGCCTCTGGACCCCGCAGGCCCCTCGGCCCTCTACTTCCCGGCCATGGAGCTGTCCCTCCAGCCCCAGTGGGCGTCGGTCCAGGGAGGCGGGGCCGGGGGGGGACGGCCCCGGGGGACCCGATTCCCCCTCCTGGCCCTGGCCTACCCCGTGAGTCGCCTGGGGGGCACGGTCTCCGTCTCCTTCGGCTCGTTCTTCGACCAAAGGTGGGAAACCCGGCGGAGGACCCGGGTGGAGCTGGAGGGCACCTCCTACCCCGTCTCCGACGTCTTCCAGTCCGACGGCGGGGTGGCGGCCCTCCGGGTGGGGTGGGCTCAGCGGTTGGGCGACCAGGTGGGCGTGGGGGTAGGGGCCGGCAGGCTCACGGGGGCGGTCCTCCGCTCCCTGACCCGCCGCTTCGACTCCGTGCCCGAGGGGGCCCAGGTGGTGAGTTTCCGGGACCAGGGGCGGTGGATGTACTCCGGGACCACCCTGTCGGCGGGCTTCCGGTGGGACGTGGTGGAGGTCCTCCGGGTGGGGGGAGCTTTCCAGTGGTTTTCCGACCTGGAGGCCAGGCCGAGCCGCGACACCCCGGGCGAGGCGGCGAGCTATCCCTTGCCTTGGGAGGCCAGGGTCGGAGCTTCCGCGGCCCTGACCC
>JAUQOX010000363.1 GCA_030550695.1 Gemmatimonadota bacterium
AGACCCTCTGAAGCATCCGCTTTCCCTCGTCGTCGGAGGGGTGGGCCTTTCCGGCAAAGACGATCTGAACCGGCCTCCAAGGATCGGTGAGGATGCGGCGGAGACGGTCGGGATCGCGGAAGAACAGGTCCGCCCGCTTGTAGGTGGCGAACCGCCGGGCAAAACCGAGGGTCAGCGCATTGGGGGAGAGGAGGGTTCCCGACCCCACCAGATGCACGGCCTCCCTCCATTCGTCCCGCCACCTCTGCCGCGCCTGCTCCCGGATGAAGTTCAAGAGGAATCCCTTCAAGGCCATGTGGGCTTCCCACAGGGCCGCGTCGTCGAGGTCCAGGACCCTCCGCCACACCTCCGGGTCGTGCATCCTCCCGATCCAATCCCGGCCGAAGTGTTGGTCCATGAGGTCCATCATCTTCAGGGACATCCAACTGCTCAGGTGCACGCCGTTGGTGATGTGCCCGATGGGCACGCGGCTCACCGGGCGTCCCGGCCAGAGGACCTTCCACGCCTCCCGGGTCACTTGCCCGTGCTTTTGGGAAACGCCGTTGACATAGCGGCTTAGGCGGATCCCGCAGGCGGTCATGTGGAAGTGGCCGGGCAGGTGTGGGTGGGCGCCGAAGGACAGGAACAGGCGTCGCTCCAACCCCATCTCGGCCAAGGAGGTGCCCAGGGCCTGGTCGATCTGGTGAGCGGTGAACACGTCGTGCCCTGCGGGGACGGGGGTATGGGTGGTGAACACCGCCGTATTCCGGACCTCCCGCACCGCCTCCTCCAAAGTCGCCCCCTCGGCAAGGCGTTCCCGAACCCGCTCCACGAGCATGAAGGCGGCGTGGCCCTCATTGGCGTGCCATACGTCCGGAGCCAGGCCCAACCGCCGGAGAACCTGAACCCCCCCCACCCCCAAGATCCACTCCTGGCAAAGGCGATGGTCGTGGCCGCCCTGGTAGAGCTTTTGGGTGAAGTCCCGATCCTGGGGGTCGTTCTCGTCGAGGTTCGTATCCAGCAGATAGATGGAGGTCCGTCCGACCCTCATGTGCCACGCCCCCACATGGACGGTGCGTCCGAACAGGTTGAGACGGGCCAGGGAACGCTCCCCTTCGTCGGTCAGGACAGGATCCAACGGCGTCAGCGCAGGGTCGAAGGGTTCTTCGCTGGCCTCCTGCCAGCCCTCCAGGTTCACATGCTGGTCGAAGTACCCCTTCAGGTAGAGGAGCCCCACCCCAACGAGGGGTATCCCCAAGTCCGACGCTGCTTTAGCGTGGTCTCCTGCCAGCACTCCCAGTCCGCCGGAATAGATGGGGACGGATTTATGGATCCCGAACTCCGCGCAGAAATAAGCGACGAGTTTGCCCTCCAGGTGGGGGAAGGTCTGGTTGAACCAGGTACCGTTGCGGCTCTTGTTCCACGAGGCGGCGGCCAGGGCCTGTTCGTACAGGGCCATGAACCGGGAGTCCCGGGACAGTTGGGTCAGCCGGGCCGGATCCGCCTTCCGAAGCAAGGCAATGGGGTTGCGGCCTGAAAGGTGCCACAGGGTGGGGTCGATCTCCCGGAACAACTCCCGGCAGAATCGGTTCCATACCCAAGAGAAGTTGAGGGCCAGCTCCTCCAAGCCCAGAAGGGGCTCGGGGAGATACGGGATCTTTCCGGAGCTTGGTGTCATAGGGACCGGCTGGAGGAGAAGAGCCCCCCTGGCGGGGGGGCCGACCGCATCACGGGAATGACGCCAAGCTTATCAAACCGCCAGCCCGCTGGCCAGACCCTCGCCACGCCGACTCCCGCAACAGGCGTGAGGAATTGGCCATGATCCCCAGATCGGGGAGGGACTGGGCCGCGGCGGCCAGCACCAGGGGCAGGTAACCCAGAGCTGCAAGGCTGAGGCCTGCCAGGTTGTACGCCGCCGTGAAAGCCAGGTTGAGGCGCACCACCCCCATGGTTTTCCGGGCCAGCCGGAACAAGGCCGGCACGGCCCGCCAATCGTCCCCCATGAGGACCACATGGGCTGCCTCCATGGCCACGGGGGTGCCCGCGGCCCCCACGGCGATTCCCACGTCGGCCTGGGCCAGGGCAGGGGCGTCGTTGACCCCGTCCCCCACCACGACCACCCTGTGCCCCCGTCGTTGGTAGTCTTTGACCACGGCGATTTTCTCTTCGGGGAGGAGTCCCGCCCGGAACTTCAGCCCCAAAGGCTCGGCAATGGCCGCGGCAGCGGCGGCGTGGTCTCCGGTGAGGAGTTCGATATGCCTCAGCCCAAGGGCTCG
>JAUQOX010000364.1 GCA_030550695.1 Gemmatimonadota bacterium
AAGCTCCACCGTGAAGACGCTGCCTTTTCCGGGAGCGCTGTCCACGTAGAAAGCTCCGCCGAAGTTCTGGATGATGGAATAGCTTACGCTCAAGCCGAGCCCGGTGCCTTTGCCCGGCTCCTTGGTAGTGAAGAAAGGCAAGAACACCTTCTCCATCTGCTCCTTGGTCATACCGATTCCGGTGTCCCGCACGGAAATGATCACCCGACGGTCGTTGCAGGCGGTGGTGACGGTGAGCGTCCCGCCGCCAGGCATGGCGTCGATGGCGTTCTTCACCAGGTTCACGAAAACCTGAATGAGCTGGTTGCGGTCGGTGAGCAGGGGCGGCACGCTGGGATCGTACTGGCGGATCACCTGCACGTTGGAGATGTTCAGCTCGTTGCCGAGCATCACGTCCAGCACGTCGTTCAGAATATCTTCGATACGATGCAGTTCCAGGCGAACCTCGGTCTGGCGGACAAAGGTAAGTAGCTTACGCGTAATGTCGCGGCAGCGGAACACAGCATCGTGGATGGCATCCAAATGCTCCACCAGATCCGGAGGGACCTCTCCCTCCTGGGCCAGCTCCGGATCCAGCGAATCCTTGAGCAGGCCGACCTCTTCGGCAATGATGGCTAAAGGGTTGTTGATCTCATGGGCAATGCCTGCGGCCAGTTCCCCCACCGAGGCCAGCTTCGCGGCTTGGACGAGTTGCCCCGAGAGCTGAGCTTCGTGTTCTTCCTGAGCGATCTGTTTGCCCACCACTTGCCGGGTCCGCACCAGGATCACGATGCCCATGAGGAGGAAGACCACAACCGTTCCCCAGAAGAAACGGTCACGGGGAAGGAGACCTGCTCTGGCTTCGGAAGGAAGGGCGCTGGTCACGATCAAGGCCCAAGGGGTCTGGCTCAGCCACGCGTAGGCGTACGAGGGCCCGTCGGTTTTCCCGTGTCTCTCCACGAAGCCCTTGGGTGGCTCCCTGGGTGGCGTAAAGGGGGACGGCTGGAGGACTCTGCCCACCCGGGGTGTGGCCACCTGGAGAATTCCCCGGGGGTTCACGATGGCCGCGTGGACCTCCTGGGCGCCCTCCAGGTTGGCCAGAAAGTCCGCCAGCCGCTCGGGGGAGAGGGCGGAACGCAGAATGAAAGCCTCCTGACCCTCCCCGCGGCGCACGGCGAGGGTGAAGTGGGGCTGATCCCGGAACCCCAGATAGATCTCGGTGATCACCCAGGTCTGGTCTGCCTCCAGGAGCTGTCGGAACCAATCCTCGTACTGATAGTTGACCGGGGTGGCGTAGTGGACAGGTCCCGCATAGGCCACCAGGTCTCCATGCCACGACACCACCCCCAAATCCACGAAGGCGTCGCTGGCCTGTTGGAGACGCACCAAGAACTCCTCCAGGGCTTCGGGGGTGGGCTGCCGATAGGGGAAGCGCGGATCATCCACCAGGTTGGCCAGGTTCACCAACCTTTCCCGCAGGAAGAGGTCGAAGGTATGGGCCTGGTGTTCGGCGATGACCAGCAGGTGCGCCCGGAGGCTGTCCTCCACGAGTTTCCGGTACTGGAGATGGAAGAAGACGGCCAAGAGGAGGAGGGGAGCGAAATACAACAAGATCAGGCGCCCCAGGGTGGTCAGAAAGAGCTCACGAGTCCTCGGGTCGGCGGTCAGGAGCCGCGAAGACCGCCGCGAAGCCTCGTGGTCCCTGGTCATGTCCCGGCGCCTCCTGTACCCGATGCATGGGAGGGGTGGAAAAAAACATGGTCTCGCGAGGGAGCCTCCGGCCATGGGGACTTCTCGCGATCCACCCCTGTGCGGGGACCTGTCCAAATTCGTGAAAAAAATATCGGTTCAGGGCCCGGATCCCGCCAGTACGAGGGAGGAACAAAGGGATACGTATTTTCCCGTAGGGATGCAGCGGGATGGCGTTGGGCGCCCCTCCGGGTCCGGCTCTTCCCGCCCCGGGTGGGGGAGGCCCGGTGAGGCGGCAGCGTGGGGAGCGGAACGGCGTGAGGTACGACTTCCCCCCTCCAGGGCGTTCCAGGGCACGGCTGTTGCAGCAGCTCGGCGGGTCGGATGGCGGAAAGGGAGGAGCCGGCGTATCGTGGGAGCGGGGCGTCATCCTCCAGAGAGCGGAGGGCGAAACAAGGGGGGCAGCATGTCTGGCCTCAAGATCCTGTTGAAAAGCGAAGATTGGATGTCCCTTTGGGTCGGGCTTCTCCTCTTCATCTTGGCCATGGCCTTGCTCGTAGGGGTGGATCTCCTGGGTTGGGCGGTCA
>JAUQOX010000365.1 GCA_030550695.1 Gemmatimonadota bacterium
CACCTCGATCTGGTTCCTGCCCCGGGCTCGAGCCCGGGCCAGGGCCCGTTGGGCAGCGTCCAGCAGCTCGCCGGGTTTGGCCATTTCCCGGGAGAAGACGGCCACCCCCATGCTGACCCCGACCCCCGTCCGGTGGCGGAAGCCGGACGCCAGGGTGTCCAGCCGGTCGGCCACGAGGCGTCCCCCCGCAAGATTGCAGTCCAACAGCACCACGGCGAACCGCTCCGGCTCCATCCGAGCCACCAGATCCACCTGCCGGACCGCGCCGTCCAGCAAGGTTCCCCAAGCCTGAAGCTCTCGGGTGACCACAGCCGGCGGGGTGCGGGCCTCCCATTCATGCAGACCCTCCAGTTCCAGGAGCATCACGGCCACCGGAATACCCCGGTGGCCGGCGGCGAATACTACGGAAAAGACGGTCTCGAAATGGAGGCGGTTCGCCAGCCCGGTATCGGGGTCGGTGAGGGCCGGGTGCTTTGGCCTTGCCCCTGTCTGGATCACGGGCGGCACTCCTGGAAAGGGAGGGGGGGGAACGTCCGGCCAGGACTACGCCGGCTCGGGGATTCCGCCTGCCCTAGGAATTCCCCCCCTTCAGCTTGTCGGAGAACTGCTTACGGAACTTGGCGACTTTGGGACCCACCACCAGCCGGCAATAGGGCTGGTCGGGGTTCCGGGCAAAATAGTCCACGTGGTAATCTTCGGCTGGATAGAAGGCCTGAAAGGCCTCCAGTTGGGTCACGATGGGATCCTCCCACACCTTTTGCGCCTCCAGCTCGCCCATGAGCTCCCGGGCCGTGGCCTTCTGTTCGTCGGAATGGTAGAAGATGATCGAACGGTACTGGGGGCCCACATCCTCCCCTTGGCGGTCCGGGGTTGTCGGGTCGTGGATGGCGAAGAAGACCTCCAGAAGCTGCCTGTAGGTGAGGAGCTCGGGGTCGAACTCCACCTGGACCACCTCGGCATGCCCCGTGGTGCCCGTGCAGACCTGCTCATAGGTGGGATGGGGAACTGTCCCCCCGGCGTATCCGGGCCTGACGCCCACCACGCCATGGAGTTCCTTGAACACCGCTTCCAGGCACCAGAAGCACCCTCCTCCCAGAGTAGCCACCTCCATCCGGATTTTCCTCCTTCAAGGCGTTCCAGAACAAAAAACGGGCCCCGGTCTCCCCTACAGCCGTCTCTTCGAGGTTGCTTCGGGGGCTGGGAAAGAAACCCTCTCGGGACGGAGGGGTCCTTCCCCACCACCCCCGATCCTCCACCCCAGCCGGCAGGCTGCGCCCCGGGTGGGGGTACCCCCGTGATCCGGGGAAGGGTTCAGATCCTCCCTCCCCTCCGATACCCCCCTCCCAGCCGGCCCCGGTCCGGACTACTTGCTTGAGCGTGCGCAGGTCATCCAGGCGCGGGTCGTCGGGTGTGTCTCCCAGCCGGCCCCGGTCCGGACTACTTGCTTGAGCGTCCCTTCCCCCCTGCTCCTCTCCCTTTGGAGGCCGCCTTGCGAGGCCGAGGGGCGGGGGCCTTTGCAGCTCCCTTCCCTGAGGCCCTCCCCTTCTTGGCGGCCGGCGGCCTACCACGGGCCTTGGCTCCGCCTGTCTTCGTGGTTGCCGTTCCCTTTCCCGCTGCAACACGTTCCGCCTTCTTCCCGCCGGCCTTCGACTTGGGGCTGGGGGATACGGCCCTGGCTTTGACCCCCGCGGCCTTCTGCCGCGACCCCTTCCCCGCCCCCCGCCCCTGGGCGCCCTTGGCCCGTCCGGCCGCGGTACGGGTTACCCCCTTGCCCGCCGCTGCCCGCCGCGGCTTCTCGCGAGCCCGACCCTGGTTCGGATGCTCCAGATAGGTCCACGTGTCACCCCGCCGGAGCTGTTGGATGGCGCTGGGCGACACCTTGAACACCTTTGCCCAATAGGCGGCGGAGTGGGCCCACCAGCCCTTGGCGTCGTCCCAATCGTTGAGGACCTGTAGGGCCTGGGATTCCGTCATGGCGGCGTGAGGGGACTTCTCCCCTTGCAACCAGACGTTCCGACCCCGCCACCTTCCCGGCTCCTGGAGGGGGCCCGGCAGCTTTCGCCCGGTGTTGCCCAGGCAGTAGTGCCGGATCTGATTGACGGTATACCGCGGATATTTCCTCTGAATGGCGGCGTAAGTATGGCCCGCCTCGGCCATTTGGCGCCACTTGACGACCGTCGCCGCCGTGGGCTTGGGATTCTTCGCCATGGTTCCCTTCCTGCTGAAGCTCCAAGACACCCTGTTTACCCG
>JAUQOX010000366.1 GCA_030550695.1 Gemmatimonadota bacterium
CCTGTTCATGAACGCGGTGCTGTTGGGGCCGGCATTCTGAGGGATCCAGGGTGAAGAGGGGTAAGCCGTTCAAGGTGGCAACGTCGGGGGGGGCTTTGCATCGGTCGCGGGGTTCGCCTTGTTGCCTACCCGCGTCTCAACCTTCTGGCAAACAGGGCGGGTTGAGGCTTTCGGCTGTTCGGTCCCGGAAGTTCCCTGGCTCCGCGGGGCTGTCCGGTAGGAGTTAGAGCAGGTTATGCGGGGGATTCCAGAGGACAACCGGGAATAGAAATCACGAGGGGTGGCCCCGTCAACGCGGTGAGGGCAGGACGGCGGAAAAGGGAATACCGGCCAACCAGCCCAGAGAAAACAGGACAGCCGCCAGGGAAAGGGGATGAAGGGTGCCGGAAACGGCTAGAACGAAGATGGCAAGGGCCAGGAGTCCCGACCCCAGCGGAAGGGCGATGACGAAACCTTCGAGCCCCCGCGGCAGATCCAAAGAACCCCTCCGCAGCGTGGCCTGGCCGAGGGCTACCGCCAGCGCAGAAAGGGCGAGAGCCAGGGCCAAGGCAAAGATGTGATCCAGAACGAGAAGGAGGCCGGTAGCCTGCAGAGGCGAGGGAAGCACCAACAGATGGGCGAAAGCTGGGAGAAGGACCCCTGTCAAGAGAACGGAACGGCGCCGGCGCCCATCCCGGGGGAGGAACCTGAGGGTGCCGGAGAGGCGTGAGGGAAAGTCCTGAACGGTGGTGGGATCCAGAGGTAGGGTACGAAACTGCAGGGGCAGTCGGACGATCCGAGGGCCTCTAGGGCGGGCTAAGGTAGGACGGGGCTCCCCAGCTGGGCAAGCGGGTCGTTGCTTTGCGGGGGCTTGTGTAGAATCCTGGGAGTTCCCATTGTCTCGTCGGTCATGACTTCAGCCGGAGGTATTCATGCGAGTGCCGAGATCCCGACCCCTGCTCCTGATCCTCCTCCTCTTCGGAGGCGTCCCATCCTGCCGCGAGGCCGGCCCGCGCCTTCCCAAGGAATATCCGCCGGCCCACCGGTCCGACCAGACGGACGACTACTTCGGTACCCTGGTGCCGGACCCCTATCGCTGGATGGAAGATCTGGAATCGCCGGAAGTGGCAGCATGGGTGGAAGCCCAGAACGCCATTGCCGAACCTTTCCTTGCGGCGATTCCCGCGAGGGAAACCATCAAGGCCCGCCTCACGGAGCTTTGGAATTTCGAGCGCTTCGGCCTCCCTTCCAAAGAGGGGGGTCGCTACTTCTACAGCCGGAACGACGGGCTGCAGAACCAGGATGTGATCTGGGTGGCAGAAAGTCTGGAGGGAGAGCCGCGCATCTTCCTCGATCCCAATACCTTCAGCGCCGATGCCACCGTGGCTCTGGCCGGCTTCAGCCCAAGCCCGGATGGGCGCTGGGCAGCCTACGCCACCTCCGATGGGGGGACGGACTGGCGGTCATGGAAGATCCGCAATGTGGAGACCGGGGAGGACCTGCCGGACTTGGTGGAGTTCACCAAGTTCACCGGAGCCTCGTGGCTTCCCGACGGAAGCGGATTCTTCTACTCCCGCTACCCCGTGGGACCTGACGGCAAGGGAGATGGCCAAGCGCAGGTCTCGGTGTGGTTCCACCGGGTGGGGACCTCTCAAGAAGCCGACGAACTGGTCTACCAGGTGGAGGACTCGAAGACGCGCAACCCCTACGCCACCGTGACCGAGGACGGGCGGTATCTCGTGTTCAACCTCTTCGAGGGTTACAACGCCAACGCCATCTACTACCGTGATCTTGAGGATCCCTCGAGGCGGGTGGTTCGGCTCCTGGACGCCTGGGACGCCTTGTACAACTTCATCGGGAACGACGGTCCCATCTTTTTCTTCCACACCAACCAGGGTGCCCCCCGATATCGTGTCGTTGCAGTGGATATCCGCAGGCCGGCGCTTGGCTCCTGGCAGGTGATGGTTCCGGAAGCCGAGGAGACCCTCACCACGGCGACGTACGTGGGCGGCCATTTCGTTGCCCAATATCTCAAGGACGCCAAGGCCCTGGTGCGGGTCTTCAACCGGAACGGCCAGTGGATTCGGGACGTGGAGCTGCCGGGCATGGGCACCGTTTCCGGATTCCGGGGCAAGGGCCGCGATCCGGAGACCTTCTTCACCTTTCAGAGCTACACCACGCCCCCCACGGTCTTCCGCTACGATGTGGCCGGGGGGAAGTCGGACATCTTTCGACAGCCGAAGGTCAACGTGGATCCGGCGAGCTAC
>JAUQOX010000367.1 GCA_030550695.1 Gemmatimonadota bacterium
GTGACCCCGGACCGGCGGATCACCGGCGCCACCCCCACATCGAACGGAGCCTACATCCGGTACGTGACGGCCACGGGGGGGGTGGATTTCAGCCGCGGCCAGCAGCACTGGAGCTGGTACGGCTGGCACCGGCGTCTGAACTACCAGGGAGCCAACCACCTGACGGGTCACTTTGCCCTGGCCACGGCGGATGAGAACCGCCTGTACCGGGCCGAGGCCCTGATGCGGCTGAACCGGGTGGCCGAAGCCATCCCCCTCATCAACGTCACCCGGACCCGGGCCCAGCGGGTGGGCACCACGAACTTCCCCACCAACCTGCCGGCCATTCCCGCCGGCTTGGGGGCCAACGACCGCCTGCCCCTGGTGAACAACGCCTGTGTGCCCAGGCGGACGGACGGCACCTGCGGAAGCGTATGGGATGCCCTGATGTACGAGCGGGACATCGAGCTCATGGGGATCGAGCCCACCCGGTCGTGGATGGACCGCCGGGGGTTCGGCCAGCTCCGGACCGGGGTGTGGGTCCATCTTCCCGTGCCGGCGCGGTACCTGACGAGCTTGGGCATCCCCAAGTACACCTTCGGAGGGATCGGGGGTGAAGGTTCGGCCGTGTGTACGGCCCCCATCACCTGCCTGGTGAACCCCTAACCGACGGAGGGGTAACAACTCGGGCGGGGACGCGTACCTCTATGGGGCGTGTTCCCCGCCCGTTTCTCTTTCCTCTTTCCAAGCGGACCGAGGGCGTTATGAGGACTCGTTGGTTTTTCCCCCTGGTGGCCCTCGCCACGTCGGCCGGCTGTGCCACCGGCGGAGGCTCGGCCTTCTACCGCAAAGAGGTGGGCCAGGCCACGGCGGTGGACGCCAAGACCTTGGCGGAGCAGGTCATTTCCCGCTACGGGTACACCATCGACTCGTTCGAAGAGGAGCCGGAGATCCGCATCCAGACCCACTGGAAGCACCGGCTTCCTTTTGAAGACGAGGTGGCCATGGGAGTCACCAGCGCCGAGAGCCGGATCGTGGTGGTGGCACGGCCGAGGTCCTACACCGACGAACGGGGAGCCTACTACAACATCTATTTCATGGTGGAGAACCGATTGGGGGTGGCGGGGGAACCTGCCTGGAACTCCACCCTGAACACCCCCATGTTCCGGGCCTACGCCGACAGCATGGCCGAGGACTTCAAGAGCCTCCTCATGAACATCGGGGTCCGACGCCATGGAGGAGACACCTCGCTGGGGCCCGCATCCGGGGGGATCCTGATCCCCGGCACCTCGACCCGTCGCGGAGGGGGTGGGGGAGCTTGAAGGAGCGCCGACCCTCCCACCCCTCCTCCGGGTTGCCGCCGCTGCCGGGCTGAGGCCCGCGGCCTCCGGCGTCCAGGTGGGTTGCCGTGCTTGCTCCCCGCCGATCCCCTCCGCTGTGGCTCCTCTTGGCCGGCGTTGCGGCTGCCTGTCTTCCCCCCCGTCCCGCCTCCCCCCAAGTCATCTCCGGCCGCGTGCTCGAGCTGGGCACCGAGGCTCCCTTACAGGACGTCCTGGTTCGCCTCCTCTTCCCCGACGGACGGCAGGCCGGGCAGACCGTTACGGACAAAAAGGGCGAGTTTGCCCTCCTCCTGCCCCGGGTGGGGAGCTACCGGCTTTCGGCCGAGCGGATCGGGCTCAAGACGGTGACCACCGAACCCCTCGAGGTGGCGCTGAACGAAGAGGTGGAGGTGGTGCTCCGCATGGCCGAAGAGGCCATTCCCCTGGAGCCCTTGGTGGTGGAGGCCCGCGCCCCGGCTGAGTTGGGGCTCCTGGCCGGATATTTCCAGCGCATGGAGCGCCACCGCCTGGAAGGCTGGGGTTACATCCTTTCCCGGGACCAGATCGAAGAGCGGATGGCCCTCGACGTGGCGGACCTCCTCCGGGATATTCCCCGGGTTCGGATCGTCCAGCAGGGACGGGGCGAGTACCCTCGGGTGGTGTTCCTGGGCCGGGGAGGAGAATGCACCCCCCGGGTCTATGTGGACGGGGTCTATCAGAACCGGGGAGGGGCGGCGGGGTGGGCGGCGGTGGTGGACGAGATCGTGCGGCCCTACGAGCTGGAGGGGGTGGAGGTCTACCGGGGTATCGGGGAGATGCCCGGCGAGTTCTACGACGACACCCACTGCGGGGTGATCCTCCTCTGGACCAAGCGCGACGCCCAGGGAGGCCGACCTTCCACCCTCCGCCGGCTCCTCACGGCCTTCGGAGTCCTCATCGTCTTCGGCT
>JAUQOX010000368.1 GCA_030550695.1 Gemmatimonadota bacterium
CCCGTGGAGTCCGTCCGCATCGTCCCACCCGACCGTACCCTCTCCTCGCTGCCCTCCTTCACCCCCCCACCCCCTCATAACGCCTGGTCCCACGGGTCCACGCCAGCCGATAGGCACCCCACCACACCGCCAGCCAGAAGCCTTGGATGGCCAGCCCTTCGACATACGCCTCCCAACCGCCCACCCCTCCGGTGAGCACCTCCACCGGAAACGCCAGCATGGAGCGGAACCACAACCCACCGGCCACCAGCCCGGCCCAAGGGGGGAGGAGTTCCAGGGGGGCGACCCTTCCGGCCAAAAACAGGGAAACCCCATGGTGGAGCTCGAAGAGGCCGGTTCCCCGGGTCATCCAGAAGGCCAGCAGCCCGTGGGTGTAACTCACGAAAAACCGGATCCCTGCCGCCAACACCACCGCCGGGACCGCTCCCGCCCACTGCCACGGCTCGAAGGGCAGGCGCACAGCAGGCCAGAAAACCGCCACACCGAGCCACACCAGCACCAGGAGGGAAGCGGTGCCGGCCTTATAGGCCAGGTTGTCGGCCAAGGCCTCGTGAATGGGGTCGAGAGGGCGAACAAGCCGGAAGTTCAGCTCCCCTTCCCGGATCCATCGGTCCACATACCAGACATCCCAGGCCAGGGTCAGCTGGTCCACCAGCATGAGGGCAAAAAAGTACCGGGCAAACTCCCCCTGGCCGTACCCTCCCACCGTCCCCTCGCCGGCCAGGTTCCACCACACCGAGAGCATGACCAGCGGCTGGGCCACCCCCAAGAGGACCCAGATCAGGATGGCAGGGCGATACTGGAGGTCCACCAGCCAGGCTGCCCGCATGAGGGCCCAGTAGCGCCGGAGCCAGCCCAGGCCCCCGGGGAAACCTGGAGCCCGGGGGTGGGGAGGGGGAGCAGGGCAGGGGTAGTCGTTCCTCACCGTCCCCGGAAAACCCATCCCTTACTCCTTTCCCTCCCCTGCAAGGGCCCTCCGCACCACCTCCTCCACCGGAGCCTCCCCGATGGCCAGGTCCAGCACTTCCATCTCCCCGAGGATCCCCTGGCTCACCTCGGGCACCCGATCCCGGGCCACCTCCAACACCACCCGGGGAAACCGGACCTCCACCACCCTCCCATAGCGCTCCAAGGTACCGGCCGGAGGAGGGGCAGCCAGGACCAGTTCGATGCGGCGCACGGGAGCCCACCGCCGCGCCAGAGCCTCCAGGGACCCGTCGTAAAGGAGCCGCCCGTGATTGATGAGGAGGACCCGGGAGGCCAGAGCCGTCACATCAGCCATGTAATGGGAGGTGAGGAGGATGGTGGCCTGGTGGCGGTCCCGGTAACGTCGAAGGAAGGTGCGGATGCTTTCCTGGGCGGTCAGATCCAAACCCAGTGTGGGTTCGTCCAGGAACAGGAGGCGGGGCCGATGGAGGAGGGAAGCCGCCAGTTCGCATTTCATGCGCTCGCCCAGGGAGAGTTGTCGGACCGGCTTGTCCAAGACCTCCTCCAGGTCCAACAGTTCCACCAGCTCATCCCGGGCGGCGCGATAGTCGGGCTCGGGGATCCCATAGATGGCCCGATTCAGGAGGAACGTTTCCTCGGGAGGAAGGTCCCAAAGAAGTTGCTGTTTGTTCCCCAGCACCAGGGCGATGAGGGCCTTGAAGGGAGCGCCCCCGCGCCAGGGCTCGAATCCCGCCACCCACACCTTTCCCGAAGTGGGGTGGAGAATCCCGGTCAGGAGCTTGAGGGTGGTGGTTTTCCCTGCCCCGTTGGGCCCCAGGAACGCCACGATCTCCCCCGCCCCGATGGAGAAGGTGACCTCCTCCAGGGCCCGGACTTCCCGGTATCGAGGTCGGAACAAAGCCTTCATGGCCCCCCCGAGACCGGGCTCCCGGACCTTCACCCGAAACCGTTTCGAGAGACTCTCGGCCACCACCAAGGGCATGGCCCCTCCATCGCCGACCGGACCCGCGCAGGACAGGGACGACCACCGCCGGAAGCCCATGGTCGGGCGGTCCGGCGGGAGAAGGCTAGCCAAGCTCCGCGCATCACGGAAGCCGCCGGCCTCGGCGAGTCTGCCCCCGGGGACGAGGCTTCCAAGGAACCTGCCGGGCGAGCCTCCTGCCGCTCCCCCTGCCGCATCCCCGGACCCCGTGCGCCCACGGTCGCCGGAAACGTGGGGGTCGAGGGAATCGGGAGGTGGGGGCCCTCCCCCTTGCCCGGTAGACGCTGCCGTACGGGGAGGATTGTCCGGATT
>JAUQOX010000089.1 GCA_030550695.1 Gemmatimonadota bacterium
TGATCCCCTTGGTGTCCAACTGGGAGTGGGCGAGCCGCAGGGGGGATTACGCCACCCGGGATTGGGCCTACAACCTGCTGATGAGCGTGGAACCTTACGGGATCCTCTTCACCAACGGGGACAACGACACTTTTCCCCTTTGGTACCTTCAGGAAGTGGAGGGCATCCGCCAAGACGTCACGGTCATCGTGGGTCAGTACCTTTACACCAGCTGGTTCCCCAAGCAACTGCAGGAGCTCACCTCGCCCGGGCGCCAGCGGCCTTTCCTCCCCGAGCAGGGGGGTGGGATCTACCAAGTACCGGTGGTCGCTCCCTCCGGAGCCATCCTGTCGGCCCCGCCGGAGATCTTGGACCGGGTGGTGGGAGCCGTAACCGGCTCCGACCTCGTCATCCCCTTGGGGGAGGTGGAATTGCGCTACCCGGCCGGGACCTACCTGGACCGGGGCGATCAGATGACCTTGGCCATCATCCGGGATTCCTTCCGGGAGCGCCCCATCTATTTTGCCACCCCCTCGAGCGTTCTGGGGAGCCTGGGCCTGGAGCGCTGGGCCGTGCGGCACGGCCTGGTGGCCAAGCTCGTGCCCAGAGATCTGGAGGGCCCCGGAGACTCCGGGCTGGTCAAGCTCCCTGATGGCCTCGGGGGGGAATGGTTCGACGTGCCCCGGACCTTGGCTCTGATGGAGGGGGTGTATTCCTATCGCGGGTTCACGGATCGGGAGGTTTGGACCGACCGAGCCTCGCTGAACATCCCCTGGTACTTCTATGCCACAGCCCTGCAACTGGCCGGCGCGGTCAGTCGCTGGGAAGGCGGCGATGAGGAGACCGTGCGTCGCTGGCAGGAGAAAGCTGCGTCTTTTCTGGTCACCGCCCAAGGAGGGCGGCGGGCTGCGGAACTGGTGGCGAAGGGCCGGGAAGGCGGAGGATAGGAGCAGGCATGGAAGAGCGGGACCATGGGTACTTTGTGGGGGAGGAGAGGATGCGCTATGCCCGGCATTTCGCCCTCCCGGAGGTCGGACCCCAGGGGCAGCGCCGGCTCAAGGAGTCGCGGGTCCTCGTGGTGGGGGCAGGGGGGCTGGGCTCTCCCGCGGCCCTGTACCTGGTGGCCGCGGGGGTGGGGGAGCTGGGGATTGTGGACCCCGACCGGGTCGAACTCTCCAACCTCCAACGGCAGGTCCTCCACGGCACGTCACGGGTGGGTGCGCTCAAGGTGGATTCCGCCGGGGAACGTCTCCGGGACCTGAACCCCCACGTCCGGATCACCCCGTACCCGGTCCGTCTCGATCCTTCCAACGCCCTGGAAATCCTGCGGCCCTATCACCTGATCGTGGACGGGAGCGACAACCTCCCCACGCGGTACCTGATCAACGATGCCTGCCTTGTCCTGGAGAAGCCGTGGATCTACGGGGCGGTGGAGGGGTGGGAAGGGCAGGTGGCGGTATTCGGGGTGCCCGGAGGGCCCTGTTATCGGTGTCTGTTCCGGGAGCCTCCTCCGCCGGGACTGGTGCCCACCTGTGCCCAGGTAGGTGTGTTGGGGGCCGTGCCCGGGGTGGTGGGGAGCCTCCAGGCAGTGGAGGCTTTGAAGCTCCTCCTGGGCGTAGGAGAGAGCCTGGCAGGACGGCTCCTCGTCTGGGACGCCTTCGGCCTTTCGTTCCGGGAGCTCCGGATCCGAAAAGATCCCGCCTGTCCGGCCTGCGGCAAGGCGGCTCCCGGGGAGGATCCCCCTGGCGTGGATTCCTCCGGACGGGGTCCAGCCCTGGCCGAAGGCTCGGGGGCGATGCAGGGTGGTCTGGGTTTCGGCGGATTCCTCGAACTCCCTTGCGGGGCACCGCCTGGAGCGGCGCGGGAAGCGGTGCCGGAGGTGTCTCCCCAGCAGGTGAGGGCCTGGCTGGAATCGCCCTCTCCTCCCCTTTTGGTGGACGTCCGGGAACCTTGGGAATGGGCTGTGGGAAACCTGGGGCGGTGGGGAGCGGTCCTGATCCCCTACGGGGAGCTGGAAGAGAAGCGGGAATCCTTGCCCAGGGACCGGCCGCTGGTCGTCTATTGCCATGTGGGGGTCCGGAGCGCCTTGGCTGTAAGCCGCTTGAAGGAGTGGGGATTTTCCGAGGTGGTGAACCTTCGGGGAGGCTACCTGGCCTGGGCGGCCGAAATGGAACCATGGCTCCCCCGGTACTGAGGGTCCAGCCTCGGAAAGCGGGCCCGCGCCGCCCGGGTGTCGAGGGAGAGGACCGGCCCCGGGGGGGGGTCGCGGGTGGTAGGGGGCGTGGAGGTTGCGGGGAATCAGGCCCCCCTCAGGGAAGAAGGGATCGGAGGGCCAGAAGGGCGTTGGCCGGCCTCTCGGCCAGCCGGCGCATGTACCAGGGGAACCACCGGGGGCCGAAGGCCACCAGGACCCTCAGGGGGATGGGAGAACGGAGGATCCGCTCCTGTTCGCGCAAGGCGATTCCGTACAACATGTGGACCTCCACGCCGGGCCAGGCCTTACCGGCGAGGAGTTCCCTCAGGATCCGGCCGTCATGGGTTCCCAGAACGTGGGCGCCCCGGGCGGGCGGAGCTTCCAGCAACCTGCGGCCCAGCTCGAGGTAGGCCCGACGAACCGCCTCGCGCCCCACGAGGGCCACCTGGGGGGGCTCCCGGTATGCCCCCTTGACCAAGCGAACAGGAATCCCTTGAGCCAGCAGCCTGTCCAGATCCCGGGGGGTCCGGTGAAGGTAGGCTTGAAGGCACACGCCCATGGGCGCGCCGCCCCCATGGAGATCCTCCACCAGGGCCAGGGTCCGGTCCACGTACCGGGACTCCTCCATGTCCACCCACAGGGTAGTCTCCCCCCCTTCTGGGACCAGGCCCTCCAGGAGCTTGCGGCAGAGCCCTTCCTCCACCTCCAAACCCAGATGGGTGAGCTTCACCGAGAGCTGCCCGGCCATGGCCTCGGCTTCCAAGGCTTCCAGCAGGCGGCGGTACTCGCGGGCGGCAACTTGCGCCTCGGCGGCGGAAGTCACCTGTTCTCCCAAGAGGGTGAAGACGGCACCGCAGGGAAGCTGGCGGGCCGCTTGCAGAGCCTCTTCCAGGGTCTCCCCCGGCATGAAACGGCGCACAGCCCGGCGAGCCAGGGCGCTGCGGGAAAAATGACGCTCCAGCCAAGGACTGCGGGAAAGCTGCAGAAATAGGGAGCGCAACACGATTCAATAAGCCGCCAGGTCCAGAATGCCCTTGAGAACGTCCTGGGTTTGGGGGAGGATGGCATCTTCCAGTTGCGGCGCATAAGCTACCCAGGTGTCCAGCGATGCCACCCGCCGCACGGGCCCGTCGAGCCAGGGGAAGAGTTCGTCGGCAATGCGGGCCGCGATTTCCGAACCCAGGCCCCAGGACAGGGAGTCTTCGTGGGCGATAAGGACCTTGTTTGTCTTCTTGACCGACCGGCTGATGGTCTTCATGTCGAGGGGCGACAAGGTCCGGAGGTCGATGACCTCCACCTCCACCCCGTGTTCCTCCGAGGCCACCTTGGCAGCGTCGAGGGAACGTTTCACCAGGGCGCCGGCCGTGACCACCGTGAGATGGGATCCTTCCCGAACCACTTTGGCCTTTCCAAAGGGAATCATGTAATTCGGGCCCGGATACCGCCCCTTGTTGTAGACCTGGCGATACAGGTGTTTGTGTTCCAGGAAGATCACGGGGTCGTCGCAACGGATGGCCGTGCGTAACAGACCGTTGGCGTCCTCCGCCGTGGCCGGGAGGACCACCCGGAGACCGGGGGTGTGGAGGAAGAGGGTCTCCCCCGTCTGCGAATGGTAGGGACCGCCTCCCTTGAGGTACCCCCCGTAGGTGACCCGCACCACCACGGGGCAGGAGTAGTTGTTGTTGGAACGGTAGCGCATCATGGCCAGCTCATCCCTGAGCTGCATGAAGGCAGGCCAGATGTAGTCGAAGAACTGGATCTCCACCACGGGCTTCAGGCCCCGCACGGCCATTCCGATGGCCCGGCCGATGATGTTGGCCTCGGCCAAGGGAGAGTTGAACACCCTCACGCTTCCGAACCGCTGCTGGAGTCCGTGGGTGACCTTGAACACACCCCCCTTCCCCTTCACCTCCTTCAGAGCCTCCTCCCGGGAGGCGTCGGCCACATCCTCGCCGAAGACCACAATGGCGGGATTCCGCTCCATCTCGTCCCGCAGGCAGGCGTTGAGAAGATCCACCATGGTGAAGAGCGCCCCTTCCGGTTCGTGCTGAGGGGCGTCCTCCGTGTCGAACTCCGGCCCGGTGGGATCCACCGACTCCGAATAGAGGTACCGCAAGGCCGTCTCCGGCGCCGGCTGGGGGCGGGAGACGGCGTCGTCCGCTGCCCGGGCTACCTCTGCCTCCACTTCCGCCTCCAGCCGGAGCAGCTCCTCTTCCGTGGCCGCCCCGGTTTCCAGGAGAAGGGCTCGAGCCCGCTTGAGGGGGTCGCGGGCCTCCTGCGCGGCCAGCTCGGCTTCGGTCCGATACATGCGCTCGTCGTCGCTCATGGAGTGGGAGTACGGGCGCACGGTGGAGGCGTGCAGGAGAGCCGGGCCCTTGCGGGCCCGGCACCAAGCCACGACTTCTTCGGCGGCCCGATAGCTGTCCAGGAGATCGGTGCCGTCGCAAGTGCGGATCAGGAGATCCGGGAAACCCACAACCAGCTTCGAGATGCTTCCGCCTGCCGTCTGGACTTCCACGGGCACGGAAATGGCGTAGCCGTTGTCCTCGATGAGGAAAAGCACCGGGAGCCTGAGGTTGCAAGCCGTGTTCAACGCCTCCCAAAACTCTCCCTCCGACGTGGTGCCGTCGCCGGCGCACACCAGCACGATCTCGTCTTCCCGGTAGTTCTTGATCCGGCTCCGGATCCCTTCGTCCAAGGAGGCCCGGTACCACGCCTCGGCGGTTCCCACCGCCTGGAGGAACTGGGTACCGGTGGGGGAAGAGGTACTGGTGATCTGAAGGGGCACGCTGGTGGGGTGGCCCGGCATCTGCCGTCCCCCCGTCTGCGGACAATCGGCGGCGCCGACAGCCTGAAGCAGCTGATCCAGGGGGGTCAGACCCAGCGCCAAGGCCAGGGCACGGTCCCGATAGTAGAGGTAAAACCAATCATGGCCGGGTTTGAGATGGGCCGCCAGGGCCACCTGGATGGCCTCATGACCCGCACCGGAAATCTGAAAGAAGATCTTGTTCTGCCGCTTCAGGCTGATTTCCCGGTCGTCGATCCGCCGGGCGGTGAGCATGATGCGATAGAACCGGAGAAGTTCTTGAGGGGAAGGAGCATGGAGAGAGGTTCCGGCACCCAAGGTCGGCTCCTGGTTTGCAGGGTGAAGTCGGAGAATCCTAGTGCAAAGAAAGAACTATTATAGTGCGGAACGCCTCCGGAATCAGCCGGGCGTCCCAGCTCCGGGGCCGGGACCGCCGGGGGGTGGGGGGCCGGCGGGGCCAGGGCCCCCCGGAGCCTCCCGGCCGGCAAACCGGAACGATTCCTCCCTCAAGCTCCGACGGCCGGCTCGCCCCCCGGCGCAGGTTCCTCGCCGGAGCCCCCCAAAGCCCGCCGGAGCTCCTCCGGGTCATGGAGAGGGGGGGAACAGGAGAGCTCACGGCAGAGGTAGGCCGTGGCCCGCCCTCCCTGGGCCCTTCGCCCTTCCAGGAGGGGCAGGGGGGGAAGGTGGCCCTCCACCCCTCCGGCCACCAGCCGGTTCGGGATCCAGGGGCGCCACGCCTCCCGGAGGAGGGCGTCCATCCCGGGTCCGGGAAGCGGTCCTACCACCACCACTTCAAGGGGGGGCTCCTCGGCCCGATCCAGGACCGACAAGAGGCGACCAAAAGCCGAGGGGACGGCCTCCATGGCTCTCCGCTCGCCTTCCAAGACCCGGAGGGCCACCTCCAGGAAATCGGTCCGGCCCCAGAGATGACCGACCCGGAGAAGAAGCTCGGCGGCCAGGGAGTTTCCCGAGGGGGTGGCGTTGTCCATGACCTCCCGGGGGCGTACCACCAGCGGTTCTCCGTCCCGGGGGGTGTCATAGAAACGCCCCTCCTTCTCTTCCCAAAAGAGGTGGAGGATCTGCCGGGCCAGGGCCAAAGCCTCCTCGAGCCAGGCCGTCTCCAAGGTCGCCTCGTAGAGGGTGAGCAGTCCGTTGCCCAAACCGGCGTAGTCTTCCAGGAACCCCTCGACCTTTCCCGGCCCTTCCTTCCAACTCCTGAGGAGGCGCCCGTTCCTCCGGACCCGTCCCAGGAGGAACCGGGCGTTCCGGCGGGCTGCTTCCAGATAGTCCGCCCGGCCCAGGACGGCCCCCGCTTCGGCCAAAGCCCGCAGGGCGAAACTGTTCCAGGAGACCAGGACCTTCTCGTCCCGGAAGGGGGGGCGTCGGGCATTCCGCTGGGCTTTGAGCCGCCGGCGGGCTTCCGCGAGACGTCGCTCCAGCTCCGGCCGAGGGATCCCTTCCCGCAGGGCGACGGCTTCCAGGGGGGTCGGAAGGTGGAGGATGTTCTTCCCTTCGAAGTTGCCTTCGGCGGTCACATCGTACACCCGGCAGAACAACCCCCCTTCCTCGGAGCCGAGGGCCCCCTCCACTTCATCGGGGGTCCAGAGGTAGAAAAGCCCTTCCTCCCCCTCCGAGTCGGCGTCCCGCGACGAGTAAAAGCCCCCGTCGGGCGAGGCGAGGTCCTCCAGGATATAGTCCAGGGTGGAGGTCGCCGTCTCGAGGAACTCCAGATCCCCCGAGACCTGGAAGGCATGGAGGTACACCCAGGCCAGCAGGGCGTTGTCGTAGAGCATCTTCTCGAAGTGGGGGACCAACCACCGGGCATCCACGGAGTAGCGGTGGAATCCCCCCCCCAGGTGGTCCCGGATTCCCCCCCGGGCCATGGCCCGGAGGGTGGCCACGACCATCTCCAGGGCGGTGGGGTTTCCGGTACGGATGTGGTACCGGAGGAGAAATTCCAGGTTGTCGGGCTGAGGGAATTTGGGGGGAGCGCCGAACCCGCCCAGGGCCGCATCGAAGCGTCGGGCCAGGTAACGGAAGGCGCCCTCCAAGGTTCCCGGACCGGGGGGTCTCGGCCTGGTTTCGGAAAGGATCCCCGCCCCCGCGCCCCCGGCGTCCCCGGAAACCGCCTCGCCCCGGAGAACCTCGAGGAGACGCCGGGCGCCCGCCTCCACCTCGCTTCGGCGATGCTTCCAGGCCTCCTCCACCGCCAGGAGAACTTGCCGGAAGGAGGGACGGCCATAACGGGGCTCAGGGGGAAAGTAGGTGCCGCCGTAGAAGAGGAGGCCTTGCGGGGTGAGGAAAGCCGTCAGGGGCCATCCTCCTGTGCCCGTGAGGAGCTGCACCCCTCGCATGTAGAGGGAGTCCAGGTCCGGCCGTTCTTCCCGATCCACCTTGATGTTGACGAAGGCCCGGTTCATGAGCTCCGCCGTGACCGGATCCGCGAACGATTCCCGCTCCATCACGTGGCACCAGTGGCAGGCCGAATAGCCGATGGATAGGAGGATGGGTTTGTCCTCCAGGCGGGCGCGGCTCAGGGCCTCCTCACCCCAGGGATACCAGTCCACCGGGTTGTGGGCATGTTGGAGCAGGTACGGGCTGCTTTCCAGGGCCAGGCGGTTCGGCACGAGCCCTCCTCACGGGCAGGGGGGTCCGAAGGGAACGGAAACGACCCCCTTGCCTACTCCCCTGGTCCGGGAGAGGTCCCAAGGGGGGTGCCCCCGGCCCCCCAGGGGGGGGGCCGCCCCCGAAGGGACGGGACGATCACCCCTCCCCGACGGGTTCCAGCTCGTCTTCGGCGAACTCCCGGATCTGACTCTCCCCGTCCAGAATGACCCCGTATCTGGAGGGCCGGTAGTCGTCCAACTCCACCACCACTCCCTCCCTTCCCACGAGGTCGGGGGCCAGGGGGAATCTCCCGCGTTTGATCCGGACTCGGGTGCCGTCAGGGTACAGGAATGCCTTCATAGTTTGTGGTCTTCCCCGGAAAACTGGCGCCGGATGGGCCCCGGCCCGGCTTCCTCCAGAAGCTCCAGGGCGGAGCGCAGGATGCGGGTCTGCAGTTCCGCATCCCCGGCTCGTCCTAAAGGGTAGCCCAGGGGGAAGGGCACGTCCAGCCATCGGGGAGGGCGCACCTGCTCCATGATGGGAGCAAAGGTGGAGAGGCAGACGGACCGGATCCCCCTCTCTTCCAGGACTCCAGCGATCAGTCCCACGGACTGATGGCAGGTGGGTCAGACGGGGGTGAGGAGGGCCACATGGACCTCTTCCTTCAAGAGGAGGTCGGCGGCCTCGGGGGCCGTCTGCCGGAGCAGGCGCAAGGGGGCGGTGATGGACCCTTGGAAGGACAGATGGACCGGAGACACCTCCCCCACCTCTCCCCGTTCCGCCATTTCCCGGAGCCTATCCAACGGAAAAGCCACGTTGGGGTCGGCTGCCACCCCTGCCCGGTCCCACGAACCCGAGGGATGGGTGCAGACGAGTTCCCTCGGGCTGGTCGAGGCGGGGATCACCCGGTAGGAAAAATCGCCTCCTTTGACCTTCTGGAAGGGGGGCTGGGTGGGGAGGTGAAGTCCGGCCGTGGTGATGAGGGCCACCCGGGACCCGGACAGGGGGGGGCCGCTCTCCACCCAGGGAAGGGGCTCCACCCTGCGGAAGCGGTAGGTGTGATACCAGAGGCGGTCCCGGAGGGAAAGATCCGACAAGTCGGCCATGGAATTCCGTAGGTTGGGATGGAAGGCGAAGGCTCCGGCCTCAAGGTGGGAAACCGACCTCCGAACGGGCAAGGGTTGGGGGGTAGGGGAAGGGCACCTTCGGGGTGAGGGCGCCTGGGGGCTCCGGTCGGCCAGGGGCCCCCGCCCTGCAGGGGGCGCCTGAAGGGAGATCCCGGCGTTGTGAAGGGGCGCTTGGGGGTCCTACATTTGCCCTAGGGAACCGCCTCGGTTCGCTCCCCTTTCCTTGCGCCGCCCAGGAGTCCGCGTCCTTGTTCAAGATCTTCTTCTTCCTGGCCATCGCCTTGGGGGCGGCCCTGTCCTTTCCCAAGACCCGGGAGCCCCTTCTCGAATTCGTGGCCCCGGCCCTGGATCCCATCCTCTCGTGGCAGACCCGGCGGGAGATGAAGGAGGTGGCCCGGGAACTCCAGAACCTGGACCGCCAGGGTCAGAGACTCCCCGCCGAGGGAGCCGAGTTCGACGGATGGCTGGCCCGGAACTTCCAGGGGGGAAGCCGTTTGGACGGGTGGGGAAATGCCTATGCCCTTCTCCTCCTTCCGGACTCGGCCGCTGTCGTGTCCGGGGGGCCCGATGGACGGATCGGGACCCCCGACGATCTGGTGGAGACCGTACCCCTGCAGCGGCAGCGGTCCCGTCGGCGCTGACCCCTTCCTCCCCCCTCTCCACCCCCTGTGGCCATGGCCCTCTGGGAGGATTTCTGGCAAGCGGTACTCCCCAGGTGGGGGCCGGGCGTGCTCGTGTTCGTCACCTGGGCGGAGACGAGCTTCCTTACCGGCCTCCTCGTTCCTGCCGGGGTGGCCACGGCCTTTGCCGCATTCCTGTCCAATTGGGGCCATTTTTCTCTGGAAGTTGTGGTGGTGGCAGCGTTCGTGGGCGGGGTGGCGGGGGACTGCACGGGGTTTTGGGTGGGACGCCGGTTCGGCAGGAGGATCCCGGCTGGGATCGGCCCCCTCTACCGCCTGGCCCGGCGCTGGGAACCGGTCACCGCCGGACTCATGCGCCGCCACCCCCTGGTGGCCGTCTCCGGCGGGCGCCTGGTCTCGTTCGTCCGGACCCTCATGCCCTGGATGGCGGGCATGAGCGCTCTGGGCTTCCGCAGGTTTGTGGCCTTCGACCTGGTGGGAGTGGGAGGCTATGTGGCCATCTACGCCACGGTGGGGGAGGTCGCCGGACGGAACTGGGAGGTGGTGGTATCGTGGCTGGGTCGGGGAGGGATGCTGGCCTTCTTGACCCTGCTCTTCCTCTTCCTGGGCCTGGCCTGGCGGCGGAAACGGGCGACGCCGGCCAAGGCGGCTCCCGACGCTGGAGAAGGCCCTTGCTCAGGGTAGCCCTCACCGGGAACGCCGGCGCGGGGAAGTCCACGGTGGCCCGCCTCTGGCGGGAACGGGGGGTGCCCGTTCTGGAGGCCGACGAGCTGGCCCGGGAGGCGGTAGCCCCGGGGACGGACGGCCTCAGGGCGGTGGTAGAGACCTTCGGGACCGGCTTTCTCCAGTCCGACGGCACCCTCGACCGAGGTGCTCTCCGGCGGTTGGTGTTCGGCGAAGCGGAGAAGAGAAAGGCCTTGGAGGCGATCCTGCACCCACGCATCCGCGCCCTCCGGGACCGGCGCATGGCGGAACTCGAGGCCGCCCGCCACCCCCTGGTCGTGGCCGAGATCCCCCTCCTCTTCGAGCTGGGGATGGAGGGGGAGTTCGATGTGGTGATTCTGGTGGATGCGCCGGAGGAGGTCCGGCTCCGACGTCTGGTGGAAGACCGGGGCTTGGATCCGGAAGAAGCGCGGCGGATCCTGGCGGCGCAGGACGCCCCCGACGAAAAGAGGCGCAAGGCAACCTTCGTCCTCGAGAACAGCGGTACCCTGGAGGAACTGAAGGCGAAGGCTTTGCAGGTCCTGGAACTCGTGAGGAGCCGGGCGGGGGTGGGGGGTGCCGGGCCCGCCGCCGACGCCGGGGAGGTGGGACTCTCCTCCGGCCCGCGTGCCGCCCTGCGGATGGACCTCCACGTGCACACCCGGGCATCGTGGGACTCCCTGTCGGATCCCGAAACCTTGCTCCACCGGGCCCGGGAGCGGGGGATAGGCCGGCTGGCCGTGACCGACCACAACGTCCTGGGCCTGGCCCTGGAACTCTACGGCCGCTACCCCGAAGTGGTGATCCCGGGGGAAGAGGTCC
>JAUQOX010000369.1 GCA_030550695.1 Gemmatimonadota bacterium
TGTACCCCAGCTCCAGACGCGGGATGGCATGCCCGTGGCCGTGAATGTCCAGATAGAGCCCCTCCCCGAACTCTTCTTGCACCCGTCGGCGGGCCTCTTCGATGTAGGTGTGGTACTCCCACCAGGCCCGTTGGGCCTGGGGGTTCCCCTGGGCAGCCTCCACGATTTCGCGGTTGGGATCCAGCTTGATGCGGGCCAGGTTGGAAATGACCACGTGGGCCCACCCGCCGGTCCGTTCGAACAAAGCCTGGCGGATCTTCAGGGTGAGGTCCAGAGTGTTGGTGTCGGTGCCCGTCGTGCCCCAGGTCCGGTCGGGGATCTCCACAGGCCGTAGGCTTCCGCCGTGGGGGGCGCTGATGACGACAGGGAGGTTACCCGCGTAGTAGTCGACGTAGTTTTCCCGTCCCGAATACTTCTCCCCCACCATGGGCCGGACGGCGGTGGCTTCCACCTCCACCGAAACGGACCCCGCCGACGCCCGCAGACGCTGCCTGGACCCCGGAGTCCTTCCCAGGATCCAGAGGCCCCGGGCCCACCCCAACACGTCCGTCTCGGCCGAAGCGATCACCGCGGTGCCGCCCCCCTCCAAGACCTGGAAGGTGACCGTCCGTCCAGCCATCGGCTTTCCGAACTGGTCCCGCAGCTCCACGGTGGGCCCCCGGGGAAGCACGGTCCCCGCAGGGGCCTGGAGGCCCTCCCCCTCCACCACCTTCAGGGTGGTGGGGACAGGCTCTCTGGACGGGGGCCCCGAGGGGTCCCCCCCGTCCGAGCAGGAGACGAGGAGCAGGGAGACGACGAGAAACCCGAACCAACGCATCTGGAGAGGACGGCCGACCTCTGGAGGCTCTGCAAGGGACCTTCGCGGAAGCAGCATGGCAGTAACGGGTTGGTTGTTTCTACACCGCACGGGTCTCCCTTCGCCGCGGGGACGTCGCCGCTCCCCGGAGAAGCCGCGGAGGAAGAGCCGGGAAAACCCTCGGAGGGAACCGCATTTCGCGGCGTGCCGGCTTCATCCGAGCAAGTTACGGCCTGCCTGCTTGCCGGGCGAGGGGTGGATGGGATCGCCCGGAGCCCATGGGACGGGACGGACCCCAGGCTCCTTGGGCCAGGGGGCCGAGGGACGGTAGCGGGGAGGCACCGGTGGGACACCCCCCCGAGACCGTTTCGGAACAGCAAGGGGGAGTCCTATCTTGAGGCACTCGAGACAACCATCCTTCGGAGGTGCGCCATGGCCGACCGAGATCTGGTCCCTCGGATGATAGGGGCCGCCATGCTGGACGTTGCGACGTACGAGGAGGTGGAGGCCGACGCCGGAGCCACCGGCCAAGCGGCGGCCGTGGTGGTCCTGGTAGCCGTAGCCTCCGCCGTAGGCTCGGCTCCGGCCGGACTGGGGGGGATCGTGGCCGGACCCCTGGCGGCTCTTCTGGGATGGTGGGTGTGGTCGGGGGTGACCTACCTCATTGGAGACAAGGTCTTGGGCGGAACGGCCACCTGGGGGGAACTTCTCCGGACCATCGGGTTCGCCCATTCTCCAGGGATCCTCCTCGTCCTCGGCTTTCTGCCGCTGGTGGGGGGTCTCGTGGAAGCCGCGGTGCGCCTTTGGATGTTGGTGGCGGGGATCCTTGCCATCCGGCAGGCCCTGGACTTCTCCACCGGTAAGGCCGTTCTCACGGCGATTCTGGGGTGGGCGACCCTGGTGGGCGTGGCCTTGCTGGCCCGTTCCTTCGCTGCACCATTACCCTGAGGAGCGCGGGGGACCGTGTCCCTGACCCCCCGGCGCCGGGCTTCCGTCCCCCTCCGACTGGACAGGGTGGAGCCTGGGCTTCGCACCTCCCGCCGCGACGAGGTGGCGGTGGAGGAGCCCCTGGAGATCCGGTTGGAGACTGTGCCGGAGCCCCGGCAGCTTGTCTTCTCCACCGTCACCCTCCGCACCCCCGGGCACGATTTCGAATTGGCCGCCGGGCTCCTCGTGGGAGAGGGCTGGCTGTCCGCCCCCGAGGGGTTGGATTCCATGCGCTATTGTGCCCCTGCCGGGAGACAGCAATTCAACACCCTCTCTGTGCGGGTGAGGACCGGGTGGGGACCTCAGGAGAGGAGGACGTCGCGCACCCTGCCCATATCCTCCAGCTGTGGGTTCTGCGGCAAGAGTTCCCTGGCGGATCTGAGTCTGGAAGGGTTCCGGCCCCTTCCCGTGGACGGGCCGCCCCTGGACCC
>JAUQOX010000090.1 GCA_030550695.1 Gemmatimonadota bacterium
ACAGGGTCCCCGCCGCCGCGTCGCCCAGGACGATCTTACCTGCCACCTCCTTGCCGTCGAACTCGGCGGGGGTCCCCCCACCCACGTCCACCACCTCCGCCTCCACGCCGTCGGGGGGAGTGGAAAAAGAGTTCGCCGCCACCAGGTTCAGGTTGGTCCGGAGCGTGAGTAGGGGCACCTCCTGCCCCGCGATGGTGAGGGAGGCAGACACGGGCTCCCAGGCGGGTCGGTCCAGAGGACGCCTCTCGATGCGGTAGGTGAGGCCCGGCTCCTGGGTTTCGGATGCCGAAGCAGAGTCTCCTGCTTCGCGATACCCCGCCTGCCGCAGGACCTCCACCACCTGTTGCAGGGAGGCGTCGAAAGGCCGGTTGCCGGGCACCCGGTAGAGGGTATCCATGAACGCCACCAGGGAGCGGGCCCGCTCTCCGGAAAGGGCCCGGCGTGCCCATTGGAGGTGCTGGGCCATGGTGGGGGGAAGGGAGGGGCGGGGGGGCTCCTGGGCGAAGGGAGCGGCGGGAGAAACCGCAAGAAGCGCCAGCACTCCGGCGGGGGACCTCAGAAGATGCCGCCGGGGGCGCGGGCGTGTCGGACAGCGAAGCTCCAGTCCGTTAGGCGAGAGCGCCGTCATGGGCGTTCCGCCTCCAGCCAGCGGGCCATGGCTTGGGCTGCCGCGGCTACGCTCTCTTCGCTGCCGGCAAAGGATATCCGCAAGAACCGGGTACCTTCCTGGGGATCGAAGTCGACGCCGGGCGTGGTGGCCACCCCGGCCTCGTCCAGCAGGCGGCGGCAGAACGCTTCACTGTCCGCGGTGAAGGGGCTCACGTCCGCATAGAGGTAGAACGCCCCTTGCGCCGGCCCCCAGCGGGAGATCCCCACCCGGGGCAGAGTGTCCAGGAGGCAGGCCCGATTCCTGGCGTAGCGGGCCACGTGGCTGTCCAGTTCCTCCGTGGCTTCGAAGGCCTCCAACGCCCCCACCTGGGACACCGTAGGGGGGGAGATGAAGAAGTTCTGGGCCAAGCACTCCACCGGGCGCACCAGCTCCGGCGGCAGCACCAGCCACCCCAGCCGCCACCCCGTCATGGAATAGTATTTGGAGAAGCTGTTCACCACGATGGCTTCCGAGGTGAACTCCAGGGCCGAGGAAGCCCTGGCGCCGTAGACGATCCCGTGGTAGATCTCGTCGGAGACCAGACGGATCCCATACGCGTGGCAGTACTCCACCAGGGCCCGCAATTCCTCGGCGTTCAGAACGGTCCCGGTGGGGTTGGCAGGACTGGCCACCACGAGTCCCTCCAGGGGTCCGGCCCCCGCGACCTGCTCCGGCGTGAGGCGAAATCCCTCCTCGGGCCGGGTGCGGATCTCCACCACCTCCAACCCCAGAGCCCTGAGAATATTCCGGTAGGCGGGGTAGCCGGGCACCGGTACCCCCACCCGGTCCCCCGGGTCGAAGGCTGCCAGAAAGGCCAAGAGAAAGCCACCGGAGGAGCCGGTGGTGACGGCCACGCGGGAGGGGTCGACTTCCACCCCGTAGTGGTCCCCGTAGTGCCGGGCGATGCGCCGGCGGAGTTTGGGTAGGCCCAAGGCGTCGGTGTAGCCCATGCGGCTTCCGCCGAGGGCGGCCCGGACCGCCTCCACCACACGGGCCGGGGCTCCGGTTCCGGGCTGGCCCACTTCGAGGTGGTGGACGGCCTTTCCCGAAGCAGCCCGCTCGTTGGCCGCCCGCAAGACGTCCATGACGATGAAGGGAGGGATCCCCCCCCGCGAGGAGATCTTCACGGACATAGGAAGCCGGATCCGGCCCTGGGGTGGTGGCTCAGGAGGGACGAGGAGCGGCGGAGGCCTCAGGGCGAGGCCCCCGCCCCACGTTCCAATTCTTCTATAGTTTCCGTGGCCCGGGCCCAGGTGTCCAGGGCCGCTTCGAGGCTCCTCTTGGCCTGTTCCAGCTCCCGGCCCAAGCGAAGGGCTTCCCGGGAGGCCTCGGCGGGAGGGCCAGCCCACAGGTGGGGATCGGCCAAGGCGGCCTCCAGCTCCGCCACCCGGGCCTCCCAGAGGTGCACCTCGGCCTCGGCCCGCTCCGCCTGCCGGCGGGCTTCCCGCAAGGGTCGTTCCCGGTTCCGGAGCCTTTCCCTCTCGAGTCGGGCCTGGTGCTTCATGGCCTGCCGGGCCTCCTGCTGGGCCGCCAGGGCTTGTTCGGTTTCCTTCTGTCGCCTTTCCCCCTCCCGTTGCTCCCAATCCGCGAAGGAGCCGGGGTAGTCCACCAGACGGCCACCCCGAATGGCCCACACCCGGGTGGCCAAGGCCCGGAGAAGAGCCCGGTCGTGGCTCACCACCAGGACGGTCCCTTGGAAGGCTTCCAGAGCGTCCTCCAGAGCCTCCACCGACTCCACGTCCAGGTGATTGGTGGGCTCGTCCAGAGCCAGAAGGTTGGCAGGTTGGACACTGAGGAGAGCCAGGGCCGCCCTGGCCCGTTCTCCCCCCGACAGGGAGTCCGTGGTCCGCCAGACCTCGTCGCCCTGGAAGGAGAAGCGCCCCAGGTGGTCCTGGATCTGGCCTCGGCTCCAGGTAGGACGGCTCTCCGCCACGCAGGCGTAGAGGGACTTCCCTTCGGGGAGGTGGGCGTGCTCCTGGTGGAACCAGACCGGGACGATGCCCGCGCCTAAGCGCACCCTTCCCTTCCGTGGAGGGTGCTTTCCCATCAAGGTGGCCAAGAGGGTCGTTTTTCCGCACCCGTTCGGTCCCACCACGGCAATGACCTCACCCCTCCGGGCTACCGCCGAAAAGCCTTCCACCAAGATCCGCCCGCCTGCCCCCACCGTGAGATCCTCCGCCACCAGGACCTGATCGCCTCCCCGGGAGGAGAGGTCGAAGCGGAGGGCCATGGGGGTGTCGGGTGGGGGGGGTGGAGAAAGGCGAGGGAGCCGGTCCAGGATCCGACGTCGGCTCCGGGCCTGGGTAGCTTTCTGGCCTGCCTGATTCCGGCGAATGTAGTCCTCCAGCCGGGCGACCAGCTTGGCCTGCTCCGCCGCCCTCCGTTCCTGGGTCAGGAGGGCCTGCTGGTGCTGCGCTACGAAGGAGGAGTACCCCCCCCGGTACGGGGTCGCCGCCCCCCCCTCCAGGTGGAGGATGTGGGTGGCCAACTCGTCCAGGAAGGCCCGGTCGTGGCTGATGAAGAGGAGGGTCCGGTCCCCGCTGGAAAGGTGGGTTTTGAGCCAAAGGATGGCGTCCAGATCCAAGTGGTTCGTGGGTTCGTCCAGCAGGAGAAGGTCGGCGGGAGCCGAGAGCTGGGCGGCGAGACCTACCCGGCCTAGCTCCCCTCCGGACAGGGTGGAGAGGGGCCGGCGCCGGGCCTCCACGGGGTCCATCCCCAGCCCCTGCAGAACGGCATCCACCCGGGCCGGATAGTCGTAACCCCCCTCGTGCCGGAATCGGGCCAAAGCCTCGTCGTACCGGGCCAGGGCCGTTTCCGCGGCCGCCGGCCCCAGGCTCTCCAGCCGGGCCGCCTCGTCCTGGAGCTGCCTCTCCAGGTCCAGGAGGTGTCGATACCCCGAGGCGGCGGCCTGCCAGACCGTTTCGGCCTCTCGAAACCGCCGGAGCTGATCCAGGAGGCCGATCCGTAACCCCGGCCGGCGGGCGACGGTCCCCTCGGTGGGGGCCAGCTCCCCGGTGACGAGGCGGAAAAGGGTGGTCTTTCCGGCACCGTTCCGGCCCACCACCCCCCACCGTTCCCCTTCGGCCACGGTGAAGCTGACCCCGGAAAAGAGCCGCCGGTCCCCGAAGGCCATGCCCACGGAGGAAAAGACGAGCAGGCTCATGGCAGTCCGCGGCTCTCCGAGCTTACTTGGGAATCAGCCGAAGGCGTCTGGCTGCCCGAGCCTCCACCCGCCCTCGGTCCAGAGGGAGGGGAATGAGCTCTCCCTTGCGCCACAGGGCCAACTGGTCGTCGGCATGGGGGCTCCGGGGGTAACCGGACTGGCCCCCCGGGAGCACGAATCCGCCGGACCCGTCGGGATCGGCCAAGTCCACCACGTGGCGCTGGCTCGGACCGGCGGTGACCCGGAAGGGAAGCCCGGTCCCCCCGGCGTGGGAAACGTTCACGGTGTAGGGGGATCCCTCCCTGGGGACCCCCTCCCGCCCGAAGCCCAAGAGTCTTCCCACCACCGGAACGGCCCTGAGGGGGTGATCCTGGCTCAAAACCTGTACTTCGCCCCAGGCCCGGCCTTGCACTCGGCGGGCGGCCTCGGAAGCTGCCAGGGCCCCTAAAGAATCGGCCGCCGGGTGACCCGCCTCCAAGAGGCGCTCCAGGGCCACCCCCGGGGTGTATCCCCCCTCTGCCCCGTAGAGCCATCGCCTGAGGTGCCCCAAGAACAGGGCCCGCCATGTCCAGAACAAGGCGGCAGGCCGACTGTCCAGGGCGCTGGAGCCTTCCCACCCCTCCAGGAGTTCGGCCTCGGCCTCCAGGCCGGCTTTGCGGAAGTGGGCGGCGGCCCGGGGTGCGTGCCGTGCCACGAAGGGGGAGGTGACATCCATCTGGATGGCCAAAAGACTCCGGGCGTCGTGATGGGGGGCGGCCTCCAGGAGTTCCTCGATGCGTTGGGCCCGGTAGGGGCGTTCCCATCCTCCGTCGCTGATGAGCCAGGATACCGAGTCCGAGGTGGGGCGATTGTTGGCCGTGGCCACATACCCCCGCCCCGGGTTCACCACGTGGGGGTGCTCGTGGAAGGGGAGGCTCCCTACCCAGTCCCACTCCCCCGTCCACCCGGGCACAGGCAGCAGGGGAGGTCGGCCCCCGGCTCGCAGGGGGACGGTTCCCGCCATCCAGTAGCCGAAGGTTCCTGCCGTATCGGCGAACACCACGTTCTGGTGAGGGTTCCGGAACCCCGCCAGGGCGGCCACAAACTCTTCCGCGGTCCTGGCCCGGTTCATGGCCAGGAGGGCGGTGGCCGTGGGGGCAGGATCCAGACCTACCCACCGGAGGCTCATGAGCTGCCCGCCGGCCCTTGCCTCCACGCCGGTGATCACCGGACCATGGCGGGTTTCCCGGACCACGAGGATCTCGGGGTGTTCCCTGCCCCGGACCCGGATCTCTTCCACCCGAAGGTTGAAAGGCACCCAGCCGGAGGGGGTCAGGTAGAGGGTGGTGTCCTGGGGATTCACCTGCTCCAGGAAGAAGTCGGCGTCGTCCACATAAGCGTTGGTAAACCCCCAGGCCACGGCGGCGGAGTGCCCTGCCACCACCCCCGGCGTGCCGGGAAGGGTCATCCCCACCACATCCAGGCCGGGGGCATGAAGCCCCATCAGATACCAGATGGCGGGCTGCTCCAGCCCCAGGTGCATGTCATTGGCCAGGAGGGGCTTCCCCGAGTGGGAACGATCTCCCCCCACCACCCAGGAGTTGGATCCTCGGAAGGGGCTCACCGCCTCCCAGAGGGCCCAGACCGCGCCAGGGGGCTCCGCGGCCGCAAGAAGGGCCTCGGGGACCTCTACCGGCGAGGCACGGGCGTCCGTGGTGGTGGCCCGGGTCCCCGTCCGGCCCCCTGCCTGCGAACCCCCGCGGCCCGGCGCCGCCGGGGCTCCCCCTTCTCCGTTCCCTGGAGGGGGCGGCGGCGACGAGGCTCGAGGGGTCTCCCCTGGAAGGCCCTGGCCCTCTTCCCCGGGGCCCCACCTCCCGGCCCAGCGGGGGGGAGGGCTGCCCGCCCCGGGGTGATCCCCCTCCCCCTCCTTGAGGATCGTGGTACCCCAGGGGGGATAGGCGGCCCGGACCAGCTCGTAGCCCTCGTCGTCCAGCGCTTTCCGCGCCCTGGCGTGGCTCAGACCGGTGGCGTACTCCGCCAGGTCCCAGGCCATGATTTTGACCAGGTACAGGGAATGGAGGGGCTCCCAGGCCTCCGGACGGAACCGGAGGAGGACGAACTCGGGAGGGAGAGGCCCTCGCCACCCCTCGAGGGCGGCGTTCACTCCCTTGGCGTAGGCTTCCAAAGCCCGGAGGGTGGCGGGCTCCAGGACCTCCAGCTCGGCTCGGGCGGCCCGGGCCATGCCCAGGGTCCGGAGGAACCGGTCCATGGACAGCGCAGCCTCGCCGAAGATCTCGCTCAGGCGCCCCTCAGCCACCCGGCGGAAGCGCTCCATCTGCCAAAGACGGTCCGTGGCGTGGAGGTAGCCCTGGACGAAGGAGAGGTCGTGCTCGGAGGCGGCCCACACATGGGGGATTCCGAAGGAATCCCGGACCACCTCCACGGGTTCCTCCAGCCCGGCAAGGCGCAGCGTGCCGGAGGCCGGGGGCGGGCCGTGGGAAAGCCGGTGCCAAAACCCTAGGAGGGGCAACAAGAGCAGGAAGGCCCCGAGGAGCAGGATGGGCAGGATGCGCTTCATGGTCCTGGGTCGGTAAGGGTCGGGTCGCAGGGGTGCGTACCGCGGGCGCATCGCCAGGCTTCGGTGGCCTCATGGCATGAGGGCCAAGGATGGTCTCCGAGACGAGACATGTCAGGAGAACGATGCCCCGTTGGCGGGCTATCGCACCACCTGGGCCTCCTGCCGCTGCTGGACGCCCGCCTGGAAGGCCTGGGTGATCCTGGGGTTGGTGCGGAAGTCCGTGAGGATTCCCCGGCTGGTGCGGAGATCCTGGATCTCGTAGGCGAGCACCGCGTCCATCACCATCCCTTCCTCCGTACGGGTGGCTCGGAAACGCCGGCGAAACTCCTCCAGGACGGCTTCGAACGCCGGATCCTCCCAGCGTTCCAGCGGAACGGACAGGCGCACGAACTCGTCCAGAACGGCGCTGAAGGCGGAATTGGGGGGGCGGTGCCAGAAGGTAATGTCGGCCCCCAGTCCTTCCACAGGCTTCGGAAGGTACAGGGCTGCCCCCTGGGGCACCTGGCGGAAGAGGGCGGGGTTGTAGCGCTTGAGTTCGCTCTGGCTTACGCCCGTCCGACGCACCAGTTCGTCCAGGGAATAGGACCGGGACGCCCGGACGGCATAGATCTTCTGCTGCGGGATGGAGTCCAGGAAGCGGAGCACCGAAACGGTATTTCCGAAAACCATCTCGGTGTAGAGAAAGGACCGGATTCCGTAGGTTCCCACCAGGTCACGAAACCGGGTGGGGGAAAGGGCCCGGAGGTCCCGGGCGAAGTCCGCCCCGGCGAAGTACTGGCTGCGAACCTCAGGCGCCCCCAGCCGGGCTCCGTTCACCAGCACCCGCCCTACGTTGGCCACGCCGGCATGGTGCTCCGACAGGGCTGGGATGAAGGAGCCGTATTTCGTGGCCAGCACGGTGAGATAGGCGGCGCAATAGGCGGCCTGGGTGGTCTGGTTCTGCACTTCGATGGGAACCGGAGTCAGGCGATCCAGGCGGTCCCAATTCCGTTTCAGCCACTGGCAGAGACCCAGGGCGTTGGCCCGGGACCTGACGGTGCCGCTGAAGCCCGATTCCACCAGCGCCTGGGCCAGCCCCAGCTCCCGGGGGACGGCGAAGCGCTCGAAGATGGCTCCCCATTCAGCCAGAAAGCTTCCATAGGTTCGCAGGTTGGGGAGGACGAAATCCCCCCGGCTGGGGTTGTGGATCACAGGCCCCACCTCTTCCTGGAGGATCCCGGCCAGAGCCTCCCGACGGGCCGGGAGGTCCCGGGGCAGGCTCCGGCCCCGGACCAGGGTCGCCAGGGCGGGATCCTCCCACCGCCCGACCCCGGCCCCCCAGTCGCCGGCCACCGGCAGGACGGCCAGAAGCCTCCCGTCCCAGGCCGAGCCGAAGACGACCGAGCCGTCGGGGACGGCGAAGACGTGCCTCCAGAAGAGGAATCCTGGGCGGGCCAGGCGGAGGGCCGAGAGATCGGCCTCCAGGAGCTCTCGGGCGTACTGGAGGGCGGGATGGTCATCCCGGGCGGTGGACCCTTGGCCTGCCAGGCCGGAAGCGGCGAAGACCAAAAGGCAGGCCACCGCTCCCGCCCCCGCCGCCAGGTGCTTGCGGAGGGGGGGAGCTCCTCCCCGCACCCGGCGGGCGGTGATCCCGCCGTCCGGTGAGGGAGGGGCGCACGATTGCCGGGGCCAAGCTTGCATCTGCCGTCCTCCTCCAAAGTTCATCCCCCGACCCTCCGAAGAAGTTCCGCCACGGCGGCCTCCAACTGCTGATCCCGTCCCTGGGAGGCCACTTCCGGTTCGTTCATGACCCGGATGTCCGGTTCCGTCTGGAGGTTCTCCAGGTACCGGCCGGCGGTGTTCTTCACCCCGAGCCCCGGCACCCCCCACCGGGTACCGTCGGGGAGGGTCTCCCATCCGGCGAAGGTGCAGGTCCCCGGGACCGGCATCCCCACCAAGGGACCGATCCCCAGGGCCTGATAGGCGTAAGCGTAGCAGTGTCCGTCGCTGTAGTTGGCCTCGTTGGCCAAGGAAACGCTGGGCTTGGTCCAGCGGAAGTTGGGCTCGTAACCGGCGCTTCGGGTATCGGTGGTATAATCGAAGAACTTCTGGCCGGAGAGGAACATGGCCAGGTCGGCCACCAGGTCACCGCCGCCGTTGAAGCGGGTGTCCACCACCAGGCCCTTCCGGTCGGCGAAGCGGCCCAGCACCTCTTCGAACACCGACCGGTAGGCTCCGTCGTTCATGCCGGGCACGTGAATGTAGCCCAGTTGGCCGTTGCTCAGACGCTCCACCTCCTCGCGGTTCCGGCGGACCCAGCGGTCGTAGAGGAGACGGTTCTCCTCCGACAGGCTGATGGGGGTGGTGACGATCTCCTTGCGGTTGTTCCCGTCCCGCACCACCAGGAGGGTTCGTTTGCCGGCCTTGCGGTTCAGATAGAACGCCGGGTCGCGGTCGGCGGCAATGGGCTCGCCGTCGATGGATTCGATGATCATCCCCGGGCGGATGTCCATGCCGGCCTTGTCGAGGGGCCCGTTCTTCATGACCTCGAGGATCCGGATCCCGGGTCCGTCATAGGCCTGGTCGTAGAAGATGCCCAGGGAAGCCGTGGCGTCGTCGCCGGGATCCGAGGACGAGAACCGGGCTCCGCTGTGGCTTACGTTGAGCTCCCCCAGCATTTCACTGAGCATTTCCGCAAATTCGAAGCCGTTGCCGATATGGGGCAGGTATTTGGCATAGGCGGTTTTCAACCCGTCCCAATCGGCACCATGGAAGCCGGCCGTGTAGAAGGTCTGTTTGGTCTGCTTCCAGACATGTTCGAAGAAGTAGGCCCTCTGGGCCTCCGCGTCCTGCACCATTTCCCCGCGGATGGTGATGTTTTCCCTCCGCCCGTTGGACGGATCGACCTTGGAAAGGCTTCCCCCGGCCAGCAGGAAGATGGCCTTTTGGTCCTTGTCCCACATCATGCTGGCGGAAGAAGCGTTCAGCTCGACCAACTTCCGGGTTTCCCGGGACCTCACCTTCAAGGACCACAGGTCGTACCCCCGCTCGAAGCGGGCCAGGTAGTAGAGGGTTTCCCCGTCCTTGCTCAGGAGGGCTCCCGCCATGGAGGAGGAGTGGGTGGTGAGGCGGGCCTTGCGGAGTTCGACCCCCTCCAGTTCCAGAACTGTCTTTTGGTGGGGCGCCGCCGCCCGGGCGGTGTCCTTGCGGGCTGTATCGGCCCGGGCCCGGTTCTTCTCCTCCATCTCCTTCAGCAACTGGTACTCGGCCTCGCTCAGGCGGAAGCGGTCCCAGGCATCCTGGGTGAAGAACATGGCATAGACGTCCATTTCGCTCCGTCCCGATTGGGCCACGGACTTGAGGCCGTCCCGGTTGCTGTACCAGATCATGGCCTGGCCGTCCAAGACCCATTGGCCGGAGCGGTCTTCGAACCCACTGCGGGTGAGGTTCACCACGGTGCCGGTGCCGTCGGCCCGGACCAACCCTACCTCTCCCGGGGCCAAGCCGGGGATGGAATAGTCGAACAGGATCCACTCGCCGTCCGGACTCCAGCGGAAGGTATGCCCGCCGATACGATTGGAGAACAGGTGTTCGGTGGTGAGGAGGGTGCGACTTTGCCGGGTCTCCAGGTCCATGACCCGAAGGGTATTGCGGTTCTGGATGTAAGCCAAAGCCTTCCCGTCGGGAGAAAAGACAGGCTGGGAGTTCTCATGTTCGTCGTGGATGAGGGGCGTTTCCTCGATGAGGGTGGCCGCATAGAAGTATGGCTCATCCGGCCTGGCCCGACGCGCCTGGAAGATGCCCCATCGTCCGTCCCTCTGGGAGGCGTAGGCCAAAGTGTTTCCATCGGGGGAAAAGGCGAGTCCGACCTCTGTTGCAGGGGTGCGGGTAATCTGTTTGGTCATGCCCCCTTCCACCGCCACTACGAAGACTTCGCCCCGGGCCACAAAGGCCACTTCCTTGCCGTTGGGCGAAACTGCCATCTCCGAGGCACCCCCGGTGATGCTGATGACCTGCTGGGAGTTGGCCTTGGCATCGGTGGCCACCGTCACCGGAACCCGTTGAGGGGGGCTATCTCCGCGTTGGAGGTAGATTTCCCCGTCCCAACTGAAGCACAGGGTGCCGTCCCGCGCCACGCTGAGAAAGCGCACGGGCGGGCCCGTGAAGCGGGTGACGGGGGTGGAAGGTCCGCCCTCCAGGCTCATGCGATGGACGTTGAAGGTGCCCGTCTCTTCGCTGAGGTAGAAGAAGGACCGGCCGTCAGGGGCGACGACGGGGTTACGGTCCTCCCCGGCGAAGGTGGTGAGCTTGCGGTGGGTCCCCCGAGAGGTGTCGTAGATCCAGATGTCCCGGGCGATGGACGAGGTGTGGTGTTTCCGCCACTCGTTCTCGCCGCC
>JAUQOX010000370.1 GCA_030550695.1 Gemmatimonadota bacterium
AAGAGCGGGGGCACCACCCAGCTCGAGCTGACCGGCGGCGAACGGACAGGCCAGGCGGAAGAGCGGTGGCTCTATCGGTTCGTCGTCACCGAAGAGTTGACCCTGCGGGACGACACCCCGGTCAAGCTTCTTGCGGGGGGCGATTCCACCACGGGCATCGTGGTCTCTTTCCAGGACGGGATCCTCCTCGTGGCCCTGGACCGGGACCTGGGACCGAAGATTCCTTTGGCCCGTCTGGTGACCGACGATGCCTTCCTCTTGGAACGGCTCGTGGAGCGGCTCCAGCAGGTGGAGGGCGGCGAAGCGGGATTCAACCGGGGGGCCGCCGCCCGGGCCCTTGGCCTGCAAGCACCGTCCATCGGCGACGCCGACCCTCCGGCTCAAATCCTTGGGGACGGCAGGCTCAACCCGGACCAGATCCGAGCCCTCCGCAGGGCTCTGGGCAGCGACATGATCCTCCTCTGGGGGCCGCCGGGGACGGGGAAGACCGTGACCCTGGCCCGGATCGCCGAGGGTTTCTACCGGATGGGGCGGTCGGTTCTCCTGGTTTCCAACACGAACATCGCCGTGGATACCCTCTTGGAGAAGGTCGCGGAGTGCTTGGCGGACGAGCCCGGCTTCGACCAAGGTCTCGTCCTTCGGCTGGGCCCGGTGGTGAAGCCCGAGCTTCGGCAGCGTTTCGGGGCGCAGGTGGTGCTGGAGGAGGTTCTCGCCCGCCTGGGCGGACACCTGACGGAGGAAAAGAACGCCCTTTCGGCAAGGGCGGCCGAGGTGCAGGCGGCCCTGGCTGACGCGGACCAGACCCTGGCGTTCTATGGGCGGCTGCGGCAGGGGGAGGCGGATCTCGCCGCCCTCAAACAACGCCGGGCAGATCTCGAGGACGAGCGCTCCCGGCAGACCCGGGAGTCGGCCCGGTGGTCGGCAACCGTCCGCCAGCTCTCGGAGAGGCTGAAAGAAGCCCAGCAGACGGGCCCTCTCCTCCGTTTTCTCCGGCGGCTCAACCCGGAACAGCTCCGGAAGCAGTTGTCCGAGGCAGAACGGGCTCTGCAGGACGCCCAGGATCGCCTGCAAGCGGTGGGGGCCGAGAAAGACTCCGTCCTGGCCGCCATCCAGGCCCTCACGGAGGAGCTCCGCCAACTTCAGGAGAAGATGCGGGACCTGCCGACGGAAGAGGAGGTCCTTGGGCGCCGGGAGAAGCTGGTTCGAGAACGGGAAGAGATTCGGAACCGTCTGGAGGCCATCGCCACCGAGCTGGCAGGCCTCGAAGGTCGGGTTCTGTCCAACTGCCGCATTCTGGCCACCACGGTCTACCGCACCTACCTGGGGAAGGGACTCGAGCGCCGCTTCGACGCCGTGGTGGTGGACGAAGCCTCCATGCTCATGCCCCCGCTGGTGTACTACGCCGCCGGGCTCACCCGCACAGCCGTCACCGTGGGGGGCGATTTTCGCCAGCTCCCGCCCATCGTGCTTTCGGACGAACCCCAGGCTCTCGAGTGGCTGAAGCGGGACGTTTTCGAGATCGCCAAGATTCCCGAGAGCCTGGCCTTGAAGCGCCCGCCCGGCCATCTCGTTTCCCTTGGGGTGCAATACCGCATGCACGAAGACATCTGTGGCGTCGTCAACGAACTCTTCTACCCGGACCGCCCCCTGCGCACTGCCGAGCCCGCCGGGCGGAGCTCCAAAAGCTTTCCTTTCTCGGAGGCATCCCTTCTCTACGTCGACACCTCCCCCTTCCAGCCGTGGGCCGCCTATCGGACCGGAACCTATTCCCGCTACAACCTCTGGCATGCCCTCATGGTGCGGAACCTCGTTTCTCGCCTGGATTCTGCGGGTTTCTTGCCTCGGGAGGACGAGACCAATGACGACCTCGGCGTGGTGAGCCCCTACAGTGCCCAAGCCCGCCTCATCCAGGCCATGCTCCGGGAGCGATGGGGTGCCCGAGTTGCCGGAGCGGCGGCCACCGTCCACCGCTTCCAGGGAAACGAGAAGAGCCTGATGCTCCTCGACCTCACCGACTCCACCGGCACGCCGCTGGGACAGTTTCTGAAGGGCACCCAGCTGAGCCAGGAAAGTGTAAGACTCCTCAATGTGGCCGTGAGCCGGGCTCGCCGGCACGTGGTTCTCATTGGAAACATGGAGTTCCTCCGGGCCAAGGCCCCGAAGAACGGGTACCTCCAGCGCCTCTTGGACCTCTTTTACAGA
>JAUQOX010000371.1 GCA_030550695.1 Gemmatimonadota bacterium
GTGCAGCGGCGTCACCGGGCTCACCATGCGCCGGACCCACTCGCGGGAAACAATCTGCCGTCCATCCCAGTTCCCCTCGTTCAGCATGAGGTGGCCGATCCTGGCCATGTCCCGGGTGGAAAGCCACATATGATAGGCCGGATATCTCGACACCGAGAGGTTTCCGCTCTTGCGTTGGGCGCTCCTGTCCCAGTCTTCGAACTGCAAAGGAATGGCCAACTGGGCCTGGAGCTCGTCGTAGATGTCGCGGCGGGTAAGCTGTTCGAAAATGGCTCCTGCCGCATTGAAATCCCAGTTGGAGTAGAGTTGGTAGGTGCCCGGCTGTTGAGACCCCCGGGGGGGTGCGAAGGCCAGATCGTCGCCGGAGTTGGATGCGGGGTGGTACACACCGGAGCGGGCGGTGATGAGATGCTCGATCTTGGCCTGCTTTTCGATGGGGAGAAGTCCACCGATGTCGTCGAACCCCAACTGCTCCAGGGTGGTGTCCAGCTTGATGGTGCCGTTATCCACCCAATATCCGTAGAGGATGGCCAGCACGCTCTTGCGGGCCGAAGCCAGATAGGAGAGCTCCTCGATATCGCCGTAGGTCCACACGATGCGCCCCCGGTCCGCCACCACGATCCCCGTGGAGTTGGCACTGTCCCGTACGAAAGCCGTGGCCCGTTGGAGAAGCTCGGGGGACCACCCGTAGGCCTGGAGCTGGCCTCGGGGTACGACCTCCCAGGTCTCCTTCGGGAAGGTCATGGTGGTGTCCACCTGGGCCAAGCCGGGGGCGCCGAGGACCAGGATGGAGAGGAGGAGCGCCCCCAGGGGGAGGGTTCTGCGGGCCATGGTTACCTCCGGGTGGGCTGACACAGGCAATGGGATTTCCCCTGTGTGGGGAATCGGGCTGAAGGTAAGCTAGGCCTGCCCCCGGCGAGGGGCCAGGGAGTTCGCAAGCCTGGGGAAGGCCTGGCCAGGCAGGGGGAGGGAAGCAAAGGCAGGGTTTGCAAAACCGTTTGGGGAAGCTCAATGTATGGGCGCGGCCCGAAGCACCGGGAAACCAACGGGCCCCCCGGACCCGGCAGGCCCGCTCCCTCCGCCCGGTGGGGTCGGCCTATGCCTCGAGAGAAGGAGTTCATGAGTCTTTTCCACCGCCTCTTCGGATCGGGGAAGCAGGGTGGTGCGCCCCAAGGCCCCCGGGACCTTGCAGGCCTTCTCCACGAGCTGGAGCAGAAGGCGAAGGGGGCGTTCCCGGCCGTTCGGGCTTCTCTCATGAACCGGGCCGGCGATCTTTGCGTGAAGGAGGGAAAGCTCCACGAAGCCCTCAGGTATTTCGGGGAGGCCATCGACGCCTATCTGGAGGATCAACAGCCGGAGCCTGCCCGGGGCGTGGCGAGGAAGATTCTCCGCATTCACCCTGGGGCGGTGCGTACCCTTTGTACCCTGACCTGGCTGGATCTGGCCGCCGGTCATCATCGGGCGGCGGTGGGACACCTCCGGGACTATGTCCGGGCGGCCGAGGCCGCGGGTCGGCAGGAACTGGCGAAGAAAGCGGTCCTGGAGATGGCGGGGTTGGCCGTAGACCGGGAGTTCCTGGAGGAGGCCGCCCAGGCCCTGGACACCCTGGGTGCCCGGAAGGACGCCGAGCGGGTGCGGGGGTGGCTGCAAGAGGGTGGGGGGGCCTTGACGGAAGAAGAGGCCCTGGAACTCTCCCTCCGTTGCCTCCACGGGGCCATCGGGTCGCACCGGGCCGGAAGGCTGGGTCCCGGCCGGGAGTGGTGACGAAAAACCCGCCGGCCGCGTCCACGGGAGGTTGTCCCTACCCTGGGGCCGGCGCCCCGTGGGTCTTGACCGCCGCCCGTGTCTATGGGGGATCGGCTCGAGGGAACGCGGGGGGCCCCAGGCGGGAGCGGCAGGTCGGGAACCCTTGGCCGGCGCCCCCTCGCCGGGTTTTTCCCCTGTCGGCGGCCCTCCTCCAGGGGCGACCCCGGCGTCTCGAGCACCCGTGGTCCCCCCCACGTCCGGACAGGGCGGGGCCGGTCAAGGGGAGGGAGCAGCCCGGGAGACGGCCCGGGCCAGACGGTGCGCCATTTCTTCGGGGAGGACGACCAGCAAGTCCTCCAGGGAGCCGGTGACCCGCTCGTGGGCCACAAGACGACCGGTCTCCATTTCGTACAACCAGGCCGACAGGAGAACGCCCTCTCGGGCCAGGGCTA
>JAUQOX010000372.1 GCA_030550695.1 Gemmatimonadota bacterium
CGCGCTGGTTTTGCTGGCGCTTGCCCTGGTCCAAGGTTATCCGAGGGTTGTCCAGCGGTTGCAGGTCAGACCCAATGAACTGGCCAGGGAGGGCCCTTTCATCGAGGCGAACCTCCGTTTCACCCGTTTCGGATTCGGGCTGGAGAGGCTTCGGAGGGAGCGGCTGCCCTACTCGCCGGATGCCCCTGCCCTTTGGGTGGAGGCTGCAAGTCAACTGGGCAAGCTCCCCCTCTGGACGTCACCCGCCCTCCTCACCGTCTTCCGGGCTTTGGAGGCCCGATACCCCTACTACGACTTTTACGGGGTGACCCAGCACCGGTACCCCACCCCCACCGGTCCCTTGATGGTCGCTTTGGCCGTTCGGGAAATCTCTCCGGCCGGTATCGCCGACCCGAACTGGCAGAACGTTCACTTGCGGTATGTGGCCGGCTTCGGGGTGGTGGCAGCCGATGCCGCCGGGGTGACTCCCGAGGGCCGTCCGCAGATGTACTTGTCCGGGATTCCCCCCGTCCGTGCCGAAGAAGTGGAAGCGGCCGGGGTTCTGGAGATTTCGCGTCCGGCGATCCTGTTCGGAAGTCGGCCGGCGCCATATGCGGTGGTGAATCCCCGGGGAACGGGGATCCTTTCTGCCCCTGGTGTTGCCCTGGAAAGCGACGAGGGCAGGGCGCAGCACCTGCCGGCCGAGGGCGAGCCTTCGGATCCAAGCCCGGTCCCCGCGGTGGAGGGGGTCCGATTGGGGCGCTTGTTCCCGCGGGCGGCCCTGGCCTTGCGATTTGGGGATCCTAACCTCCTCTTGGCTTCGGAGCTCTCGCCGGAGAGTCTTCTCCTCTACCGGCGCTCGGTGGTGGAGCGGGCCTCGGCGCTGGCACCCTTCCTCCGGTTCCTGGAGGCGCCCTACCCCGTGTTGCACGAGGGCGGGGTGGTGTGGTTGCTTCCCGCCTTCACGGCCACCCGACGCTTTCCTCTTTCCCGGCCTCGACCCCTCCCCGGCGGCGGCTGGGCTTCCTACATCCGGAACAGCGCTTTGGTGACGGTGGACGCATTCACCGGCGCGGTACGATTCTACCGGTTGGACGAGGCCGACCCTCTTCTGGAAGCCTGGTCTCGAGTCTTTCCGGGGCTTTTCAGGCCTCTGGAAGCGATGCCGGAGGCCTTGAGGGCGCACGTTCGTTATCCCGTCTCCCTTTTCGACGTTCAGGCGGATGTCCTCCTGCAATACCACCAGGAAACCCCTGCGGAATTTCACGGGCAGCAGGATCTATGGTCCCGGCCCCAGGAGCTTGCCGAGGGGAGCCGCCTCATCCCCTACGCCTCGGAATATGCGTATTTCCGCCTCCCCGGCGAGCCCGATCCGGAGTTCCTTCTGAGCACGGTGTTTGTACCCGCCGGCAGGCAGAATCTCACCGGCATCCTGGTGGGACGCTCCGATCCGGAGAGGTACGGGGAACTCATCCTGTACGAGGTGCCCGTGGCCGAGCAAGCCCCAGGCCCCCGGCAGGTCGAGGCCCTGGTGGAACAAGATCCGGTCATCTCCCAGCAGTTTTCCCTTTGGCGACAGGGCGGCAGCCAGGTCTGGTCCGGACATCTGCACGTGGTGCCGGTGGGTGAAACGCTGCTCTACATGGAACCCATCTATCTGGCCGCGGCGGCTGACGCCATCCCGGAGCTGAGACGGATTGTCTTGAGCGACGGGAAGCGGGTCGTCATGGAACGGTCTTTGGAGCAGGCGCTCGAGGTTTTCGCCCGCCAGGCGGGGACTTCGGGAACGGGTTCCCCCGGGCTACCGGCGCCCCCTCCGGCGGCGCCGAAGGGTGGCGAAGAGTGGTCGCGGGAAGCTCTCCGGCTGCTGGAACAGGCCGAAGAAAAGCTCCGGTCGGGAGACTGGGCCGGATTCGGGGACGCCCTGAATCGTTTGCGCCGCCTGCTTCAGGGGCTGGCCGGGGGGGGGTGAGGCATCCCCATGGTGGCGGCGTGGGCAAAGGAGGAGTAGCTTCCCAGGTGCTCGACACCCCGGCTCCGGCATCGTGGGGTGGGGGCAGAACCCGAGGAAGCGGTTCTCACAGAACCAGCGAGGATGGTTATGAATATCCACGAGTATCAGGCCAAGGAAATCTTTCGGAGAGTTGGTATCCCGGTGCCCCCGGGCGAAGTGGCCAGAACGCCCGACGAGGCGGAAGCCATTGCCCGAAGGC
>JAUQOX010000373.1 GCA_030550695.1 Gemmatimonadota bacterium
GGGGGGGTAGGCCCGGCTTCCCCATCCCCTCGGACCTGTTCCTCCATCCCTTCGCCCCTCGGTTCCCGGCATCCTCGAGCGGGGGGGCCTCCTTTCCGCTCCCCCCACCGGGCAGGTGTCCGGCCGTCGGCGACCGACATGCGGAAGGGGGTGGGGGTGAGCCAGCAAGAAAGGGGGGACCGTCCCCCTCGTCCGGCCCGCCGGCGGGAAGGGTCGCAGAAGGCGGTAACCCCTGCCGAACTGGGACGACGGGGAGAGGCTTGGGCCGCCCGTTTCCTGGAGGAGCGGGGATGGGAGGTGCTCGGGCGGAACGTCCGGGAAGGCCACGCCGAGGTGGACCTGGTGGCCCGAAAGGACGACGTGGTGGCGTTCGTGGAGGTGAAGTGTCGACGGGGGAAGGATTTTGGCCACCCCCTGGAGGCCATCACCTGGCGGAAACGGCGGGAGATTGCCCGGGTGGCCCGGGGTTGGATCCGCAGGGAGGGTATTCCGCCGGGAACCGTCATCCGATTCGACGCCATCGCCGTTCTGCTCCAGCCTTCGGGGCCACCCGAGGTGCATCATCTGGCCGATGCCTGGCGCCTGGATTGACCCTCCCCCCGACCAAGAGGCTCCCGGCTCGTCGGTGGACCACCGCGCCTGGAGGATCCCCACGCTCCCCACCGCCCACCGCCGGTGCCTTCGGGGGCAGCCCGCCGGGGAAGGGGGGGCAGCGGGTTGACGATGGAGAGGCCCCCGGGTAGTTTGGGACGTGCCCCAGGCCCCCAGAGCGAAGACCCACGAAACCCGTCAGGACCCCGCAGGTAGCAGCGGTAAGTGCGGCGATCGTTGCTGCGGCCAGCCTGGGGCACTCTGCGTTCGGCGCCCGCTCGGGCCCTGACCCACTGCGAACCCTTCTGTGTCCCATACAGCCCTCGCCCGCACGTATCGCCCTCGCCGGTTCGCCGAGGTCTTCACCCAGGAGCATGTGTCGGAGACCCTCCGGAGGGCCGTGGCCGGGGGAAGGGTAGGCCACGCCTACCTGTTTTGCGGTCCCCGGGGGGTGGGCAAGACGACCCTGGCCAGGGTTTTGGCCATGGCCCTGAACTGCCCCCATCGGACTCCGGAAGGGGAGCCCTGCGGGGAATGCGAGAGCTGCCGCCGCATCTGGGGGGGGCAGACCGCCCTCGACGTGGTGGAAATCGACGCGGCCACCCATCGGGGGGTGGACGATGCCCGGGACCTTCGGGAGCGGGCCATGTACGCACCTTCCGACGAGGGGCGGTACAAGGTCTATATCGTGGACGAAGCCCACATGCTGACCCGGGAGGCTTGGAACGCCCTCCTGAAGGTCCTTGAGGAGCCTCCCCCCCGGGTCATCTTCGTTTTCGCCACCACCGAGCCCCAGAAAATCCAGCAGGCGGCCGCCCCCGTCCTTTCCCGTTGCCAGCGGTTCGATTTCCATCGCATAGGAGTGGGCGACATCGTCCGGCGCCTCCGGCAGGTGCTGGAGGCGGAGGGGTACCCGGCCGAGGAAGAGGCCCTCCGCACCATCGCCCGGAGGGCCGAAGGGGGAATGCGCGACGCCCTTTCCCTTTTGGATCAGGTCCTGGCCCTGACCGGCGGAGAGGTGTCCTCGGAAGCGGTGCGGCGGGTCCTGGGCCTCGTGGAGGAGGAACGATATGGGCAACTTCTCCAGATCCTGAAGGAAAAGAAGAGCGCCGAGATCTTCCCCTTCGTAGAGGCGCTTCTGGAAGAGGGTTACGACATCGTGGAGTTCCACCGGGGGCTGGTGGAGGTGTTGCGCACCCTCCTCCGCCTCCGCCTCGGGGCCTCTCCGCCCCTGCCGGGGTCCGACGCCGGGGATGAGGGGCCCCTGGCCCGGTGGGCAGGGGAATTTGCCCCGGGCGACCTCCTCAGGATGCTCACCATGGCCACGGACCTGGAAGCAGGGGGCGCCCTTCGCAGGAGCCCTCAACCTCACCTCCTGGTGGAGCTCCTCCTGCTTCGCATGAGCTATCTGGACCGGACGGTGGAGGTGGAATCCCTCCTTCGCGCCCTCGGGGGGGAAGGGGGTCAGGAAGGGGCGGAGCCAGCCCCGTCCTCCCTCCCTCCCCCCGCCGGCGACGCCGTGGGACGGTCCGGGAGATCCGCACGGGGAAAGGCGGTCTCCTCCCCCGCCCCCCTGGTCCCGGCTTCGGAAGAATTCCC
>JAUQOX010000374.1 GCA_030550695.1 Gemmatimonadota bacterium
GCTCAGTCCGGCCTGGAGCCGCCAGGCCTCCGAGCCCCACCAGGGCTGCAGGGCAGCCTCACCACCCAGCTCTTCCACGGGCCGCGCCGGGAGGTTCGGGCGGAAACCGCTCCCAGCCCCCAGGGCCTTGCGGAAAGAGAAATCCGTGGCGTTGGCCACGGGGTCCTGCCGCTCCGCATAGGCCCTGAGCCACCACCCTTCCCGCCGCCCCGAGGGCGGAAGGACCTTCAGGTCTCCGCCGGTGGCCAGGAAATACTCCCCGTCATCCCGCCCGGCCAAGAGGGCCATCAGGGAGTTCCCCAATCCCAGGGCCCGTCCCCCCAACTCCACGGTGCGGAGCTCCCGGTAGAGCCCCACGCGGCTGCGGCGGAGCACCGTAGCCTGCTCCACCTCCAGGCGAAGCTTGGGCTTCTTGTCGGCCAAACCCAAGAAGGCGGTGGCTTCGAAGCGCAAGGGACCCCAGGGACCCGCCGTATCCAACCCGCCGCGGGCGCCCACAGCCACCCCCTCCACCCGGTTGTAGCGGAGGAGGTCGTGACGGCCCCACCCCCAATGGAACTCCCACCGCGGCGCGGCAAAGGGAAGGGGAGGAAGATGGGCCAGATTCCGCAAGGCTTCCTCCACCTCCGCACCTGAGGTGAAGCCGGGGGCGTCTTGCCATACCGGCGGGGGGAGGTGGGGACTCACGGGAAGCCGGGAGGGGTCAGAGGGGGCCCAAAGACGGGAGAGACGGGTATCGTTCCCCCGGCCCACTCCCTCCACCTGGGCGTAGGGAACCCCCTCCGCCTGACTCATGAGGGAGGCCAGGAAGGCCATGGCCTGGGCTCGGCTCGGGAAGTGGCGCTCTTGGAGGGGTGGGCCTGGGGGCAGGCCCGGCCGGGGCTCCCCCCCCCAGGGCTGGGGGAGGTCTTCTGCAGTGGTGACGGATTCCAGGGTGTAGGCCACATCCACCACCACCGGAACCCGCATCACCCCCACGGCCACCTCCCCCTCCAGGCGCATGGCCCGGGGGAGCCAGACCTTGAACTGCCAGAGGGAGTAATCGATGGTGACCACGGAAAGTTCCAGGGTCCAGGGTTTCAGGAACCCCGGGACCAATCGGAACTCTCCCCCTTCCGCCTGTTCCCGAACCGCCGGCACGTCCCGCATCACGTCCAAGGTCCGGCTCAACCGGTAGACGCCCCTCACGAGGGCCCCGCTCTCCGTCTCGATCCAGAGGGTTCCCGTGATCCGCTGGGGGTCGGCCACGCGGGGGAGCACATCCAGTTGGACGGCTCGAAGCCGGCGGCCGTCGGGAAGGGAGAGGGTGAGGGTATCGCCGCTCCGATAGCGGTAGAGGGTGTCGGCCCCCCGGGCCAAGGGGTGATGCACCCAGAACTCCCGCCCGCTCGCTCCCGGCGTCCGGGAAACCCCTCCCAGGCCGAAAAAGAGCTGGTCACCGCCCGGCTCGAAGGGACGGTCAAAGGTCAGCTCGTCCAACCACCAGAGGGGGTCACGGCGGTCGGGCTCGCCCATGGTCTCCGTCCGCACACCCAAGACCTGCAGGAGGGGGGCGTGCTCCCGGTCCCAGAAGGCCCTGACGGCCGTCTCGTTCCGGTACAGGGTCCGATCTTTCAAGGAAGTGCGGATCCCCGCGGCGATCCGCTGCTGGACGAGGGCCGTGTACCGGACCACCGACCGGTCCAAAGTTTGCCAATGAGCCCGTGCCGCCTGGAAGAGGGTGCGGGCGGTGGGATCCAGAAAGGCGTCTTCGGCCTGGATTCCGGAGGGCCGGCGAGCTGCTTCCTGCCCCGCGCCCGGGGCTTGCCTCCCCGGTTCCAGGTAGAGGGCTCCGAAGTCGTCCCAACGCACCCGGATCCAGGGACCGGCCCCGGGGCCGGCCGGGTCCAGGTCTCGGGGCTTTACCAGGATCCCCCGGTTCCGAACGTCCACATCATTGGATTCGTGGAGTTCCAGGATCCGGCTGTCCCGTAGGAGCACCCGGGCGCCGCGGAAATCTTCGCGCCCTCCGGAGACGCGCTCGACGGCCGCCACCTGGCCCATTTCCACGTAGAGCCGCACCCCTCCCTGACGGCCGTCCAGGATCTCCCAGCTACCCCCTTCGTCGGCATCCCAAAGGACCCACCCCGAAAGCTCCTCCCCGGTGCTCGTGACCACGGTCCCGGAAAGAAGTTTCCCCGTAAACGAC
>JAUQOX010000091.1 GCA_030550695.1 Gemmatimonadota bacterium
GAGCCGGAAGGACACCGCCGCTCCGAGGGCTGGTCACCGGGGCAACCTTCGGCTCCCCTGGAGGAGGCGGCCTGCGGGTACCGTTGCGTCGCTTCGCCCGGCCCGGCGGCTCAAGGTTGCCCGGACGGGTCGGCGGAGGCCAGCCCCTCCAGAATCTCCACGAACCGGGCAGGCCCCCCTTGCACCCATCGGCGGAAGTCTTCGTGTTGGGGGAAGGAGTCTCCTTCCGCCCGCTCCAGCAGGGGGCTGAGGTCAAAGGAGGACCTTCGGAGCGCAATGCCTGCCCGCTCCGCATCCAGTGCGTTGATGAGCTGCTCCACGTGATTGGCTGTGGGCACCACGAGAACAGGTTTTCCCAAATAGGCGGCCTCGCACACCGATTCGAACCCCGCCGTGCTGGCAAATCCCCGGCACGAAGCCAGGAGTTCGATGAACTTCCGATCGTCCAGGCGGTGAAAGGTGAGGCCCGGTCTGGGAGAGACCTCGGGGGGCACATCGGTCCGAGCCCAAAAGCAGTGCAGTTCCACGTGGGGGTGGTCCGTGTGCCAACGCTCCACCTCCTCCGCGTAGCCGGGGTACAGCACGTAGGTGAGGAGATGGCGGCCCCGGCGGGGAACAGCCTCCAGGACCGCCTGACGGAGCAGAGGTGGGACCACCCGGAGGCGCGGATCCGGAGAAGGGGGAAGCGGTGTGAAGGAGAGGCCGAGGAAGAGCCGGGCCCGGTAGCCCACCAAACGGGTGAAAAGGCGTGCCGCCTGGATTTCCAACCTGCGATCGGGGGGAAGGGGGAGTTTGGGATGGAAGAAGAGGAACTGGTGGCCCACGGCCACCACCGGAACTCGAGCCCCGTGGAGGGCCGCGTAGAGGCCCCCGACCACGTCGTAGAAGTTGACCAGCACGTCCGGTCGGTATTCCTCCAGGAGTCGGTAGAGGTGGCGGGCGTGGCGGAGATAGGCGGGCAGGCTCCGCAGGGACTGGAGGACCGTGCGGTAAGGTCTGACTCCCTTCTGCTTGGGATCCAGGACGAAGGCGGGGGAGCGGTAGGTATGCAACGGAGCATGAACCCCCCGTCGGAAAAAATCGGGGACGGGGCGCTCGGGATTCTCACTGATGAAGACAGCAGCCACCGAGTGGCCGGCTTCCTCCAGAATCCGCTGAAGGGAAAGGGCCTGAGTCATGTGGCCCCGACCCTCTCCCTGGACCAAGAAGACGGCCCGCATCCCTGTCGTACCCCTCCGCACTGGTCTCGCAGGATCCTCAGGAGAAGCTCACCCGCGGAACCTCCCCCTCCCCCTCAGCCAGTTCGAAGAACTCCCGGGGCTTGAAATGGAACGCCTGGGCCAGGAGGTTCGTGGGGACCTGAGCGATCTTGGTGTTGTAGTCCCGCACCACGGCGTTGTAGTAGCGACGGGCGTTTTGGATGTGGCTCTCCACGTCCTGGAGGGTCCGTTGCAGGTCCCGGAACCCTTCGGCTGCCTGGAGTTGGGGGTAGGCTTCGGAAAGGGCGAAAAGGGACTTCAGGGCTCCGGAGAGGGCGTGCTCGGCTTGGGCCTTCTCCCCTGGCGTACGGGCGCCCATGGCCGCGGAGCGGGCCGCGGCCACCGCTTCCAAGGTTTGCCGCTCGTGGCTGGCGTAGCCTTTGACCGTCTCCACCAGGTTGGGGATGAGGTCGTACCGGCGTTTGAGCTGGACCTCCACGTCCGCCCAGGCGTTGTCCACCTGTACCCGCAACCTCACCAGCCCGTTGTAGAGGACCACCCCAATCCCCACGATCACCAGCGGAAGGATCAGCTCCCAGGGCATGCCGAAGCTCCTCGAAGAGATGGTCGGAGAGCCCGCCCGTAGGAGCGGGCCGGGTCCGGGGGAATATCCACCAAAACCTCTTTCATGGAAAGCCGCCTACCCCCTTGCCCCGGGGCGATCCCAGGCCGCGCCTGCCTGCCGGCCCGTCATCTTCCCCCGGCAGGGGCCGGGGGGTAACTTCCTCCCCTCCCCCGCGAGACGGGATTGTTCTGAACCCCATCCAGCCGGAGCCTAGAGCCGTGGGTAAGAACGGAAACAACTTCGATCTCATCATCATCGGGAGTGGCCCCGGAGGCTACGTCGCCGCCATTCGGGCGGCCCAGCTCGGCATGAAGGTGGCCTGCGTGGAGAAGGAAAAGTTGGGCGGAGTCTGTCTCAACGTGGGGTGCATCCCCACCAAAGCCCTCCTCACCAGCGCTTCCTTTGTGAGGGAACTGGCCCATGCCCAGGGCCATGGGGTGGTGGTGGAGAAGGTTCAGGTGGCGTTCGGTCCCGCCCAGGAACGGAGCCGCAAGGTGGCCGACCAACTCAACAGGGGGGTTGGTCACCTGTTCAAGAAGAACGGGGTGACCCATGTGGAGGGAACGGCAAGGCTGGCCGGGCTCGGCAAGGTGGAGGTGAGGGGCAAGGGGGGTGAGACGTCGCTCTACGAAGCTCCCCACATCATTCTGGCCACGGGCTCCCGGCCCCGGGACCTTCCTATGCTCCCCATCGACGAAGAAAGGGTCTGGTCCTCCACCGGAGCCCTGATGCAGCAAGAGGCCCCCCAATCCTTGGCGGTGGTGGGAGCGGGAGCGGTGGGGGTGGAGTTTGCGGACATCTACGCCTCCTACGGGTCCCAGGTCCATTTGATCGAGATGCTCGACCGGATCTTGCCCCTGGAGGACAAGGACGCTTCGGAAGCGGTGGCCCGGAGCTTCAAGAAACGGAAGATCCAGATCCGAACCTCCACCACAGTGGTGAGTTCCGAACGGACCGACTCGGGGGTCCGGCTGGTGTTGAAGGGAAAGGGGGAGAAGGAGGAGGTCTTGGAGGTGGAGCGGGTACTCTCGGCGGTGGGGCGGGTTCCCAACACGGAGGGGCTGGGTCTGGAGGAGGTGGGGGTTCAGCTCACACCCAAGGGAGGTTTCATCCAGGTGGACTCCCTCCTGAGGACGTCGGTTCCCGGGATCTACGCCATCGGGGATGTTGCGGGTCCTCCTTTGCTCGCCCATAAGGCTTCCCACGAGGGCATTGCGTGCGTCGAGCACATTGCCGGAAAGGGGCATGGTGGGGTGGACTACGCCAACATCCCCAATTGCACCTACTGCCACCCCGAGGTGGCGTCGGTGGGTCTCACGGAAGAGCAGGCCCGGGAGCAAGGCTACGACATCGAGGTGGGGAAGTTCCCTTGGGTGGGGATCGGTAGGGCTGTGGCCCTGGGAGACACCGAAGGTTTCATCAAGGTCATCCGCGACCGGCGCTACTCGGAAATTTTGGGTGCCCACATCGTAGGTCCCCAGGCCACCGAGCTCATCGCGGAATTTGTCTTGGGCCGGCACCTGGAAGCCACGGTGGAGGAGATGGAGCGGGCCATCCACCCTCACCCCACCCTGTCGGAGGGCGTGGCCGAAGGGGCCCTTGCCGCCCTGGGGAGGGCCATCCACGTCTGAACCTCCGGCGCCACCCCCCTGCGCGGGATGGGGGGGCGAGGCTCCCCCCTGTGGAGGGTGTCCCGTCCGGACCAGGCCTCTCCCACCCTTGAACACTGCAGGGTGGAACTGTCCCGGTACGGCGGGGTTTTTTTCGACCGGAAGGGTTTCAGGGGGGGCGGTGGGGGAACACGGCGGAAACACCCACGGGTGGGAGGATCGCCCTTGGCGGAACAAGCGGCAGCTCAAGCTTGGCTGGACACCCCTGCCCCGCGGACGTGGTCCGATGAGGATGAGCGGGCGCTGCGGCTTTGGATCGCTTTGGCCCGATGTTACGCCACCTTTTCGCGGGCTGTGGCATGCAAGGTGGCCGAATACGACCTGACGGCCCCCCAATTCGGTGTCTTGGAGGCCCTGTACCACAAGGGGCCTCTTTCTTTGGGAGAGCTGGCTGAAAAGCTCCTGGTGACGGGTGGGAACGTCACCTACGTCATGGACCGCCTCGAGGCCATGGGACTCGTGACCCGGGAGCGGTCGGGGGACGACCGAAGGGTGGTGAGGGCCCACCTCACCTCCAGGGGCCGGGCCACCATCGAGGCCGTGTTCCCCGGCCACGTGGAGTTCATCCGGGACCTGGTTTCCTCCCTGAATCCCGACGAGCAGGAAGCCCTCCGGGAACTCCTCAAGAAGCTGGGGAAAGGAATCGCCCGGACGGGAAAAGCCAACGGCAACTGCTGACGCGGGGAGAGCCGGCAAAGGGACGGGAGCCACGATCCTACCTCCGCAAGGTGCCGGAAGCAACAGAGGGGGCCACCCGCCCACGGTCGCGGCTAGGCCCTTCCCGTGGCTGCCTTCATTCCTCTACCGGTGTTTCCCCTCCCTCCCTTTCCTCCACCCGAATCCCCCGAATGGCGAAGATCCTGAGGAGAGCCTCTCCGATCTTGTTGTTGGGGGTGGAGGCCCCGGCGGTGATCCCCAAGGTGAACGGACCCGCAGGCAGCCAATTCGATTCCTGCACCTCGGGAGTCTTGGGATCCAGCGAGGGCTTGTGACGGATGGTTCCCCGCTCCACGTCGATGCAGGCGGCATCCTCGATGTGGAAGGTGCGGGTATGCTGGCGACAGAGATGGGCGAGATGATTGGTGTTGGACGAGTTGTAGCCCCCGATGACCAGCATCAGGTCAGGGGGATCCTTCATCATCTCCACCACAGCGTCCTGCCGCTCCTGGGTGGCGGAACAGATGGTTCCGAAAGAGCGGAAGTGTTCCTGCAGGTGGTCTTCACCGTAGGCCTCGGCCAGGGCCTGCCGGAGGCGGGCTCCGATGGCCAAGGACTCGTTGGCCAGCATGGTGGTCTGGTTGGCCACCCCGATCCGCACCAGGTCGCGGTCGGGGTCGAAGCCCTCCGAAGCCTTCTCCCGGAAGTGGTCGAGGAACGCCTCCCGAGACAGGTGGCCGGGGCGTTTGGTGATGTAATCGCACACCAGCTCGGCCTCCTTCATGTCCCGCACGATGAGGTACTTTCCGCCGGGGTATTTCCGGACCTGTGAGGCGGTGGCGCGGGATTCCTCGTGGGTGTACTTGCCGTGGATGACGGCGGTGAACCCGTCCCGGGCGTAGGACTCCACCCGCTTCCAGACCACCAGGACGGACCCACAGGTGGTGTCCACCAGTACGCAGCCGATGGCCCTGAGGCGGTTGAAGTCTTCCAGGGTTACGCCGAAGGCGGGGATCACCACCACGTCCTCCGCGGTGATCCCGTCGAAGGAGAAGCGCCCTTCTCGGTCGGGCTGGAGGATCTCGATCCCGAGTTCGCGGATCCGGCGGTTGACGTGGGGGTTGTGGATGATCTCCCCCACCAGGAAGATCCGCTTGTCCGGAAACTTGAGCCGGGCCTCGTAAGCGTAGTCCACGGCTCGGTCCACGCCGTAGCAGAACCCGAACTCCTGCGCCAGTCGGACGGTGATGTCGCCGAAGGTCTCGGTGTAGCCCCGGGCCCGGATCCGCTCGACGAGGGCTGACTGATATTCGGAATCGATAAGGGGTTTGACGGTGGCCTTGAGTCCTAAACCGCTGCGGAAATACGTCTGCTCCATGGGGCCTCGAGAAAGAAAAGGGAGAGAAGCCGGGGGGTGGGAAGAACCGAGGCACAGCTACGGAAGGCGCACCGCCCCGCAGGGTGCCCCTGCCTCCCCGACTTCCTTCCACGAGACCCCCGGGAACGGCAAGAGTTCCGGCTTGGGTGGCCCCTCCTCACAACCTCGCCCGGTTCCAGCTCCCTCGCCGGGACCCCGACGGCTCCACGTTTTCCTCGCCGGCCGCAAGCGCCCCTTCGGGGGCGAGGCCGCTTCCCCTTCTGCCCTTTTTCGAGCTAGCTTGTCCAGGCGTCTCTCCGCTCCCCGACCCTCCATCCCCGAAGGCCACCATGTTGGAAAACCTGGACTTCCTGATACGGCTCCTGGATGCCCCCGGCCCCTCGGGCTTCGAAACCCCGGCTGCCGCCGTGTGGAGGGAAGAGGCCCGCACCTTCGCACACCGCGTCTGGACCGATGTCACCGGCAACTCCATCGCGGCCTTGAACCCCGACGGACGCCCCCGGGTCATGATGGCAGGTCACATCGACGAGATCGGGCTCCAGGTGACCCACGTGGACGAAAAAGGGTTCCTCTTCTTCGACGCCATCGGAGGGTGGGATTCCCAGGTCCTGGTGGGGCAGCGGGTGAAGGTGCTGGGCGAGAAGGGCCTTGTTCCTGGAGTCATCGGAAAGAAGCCCATCCACCTCCTGAAACAGGAGGAGCGCGACAAGGTGAGCCGGATCCGGGACCTGTGGGTGGACCTGGGAGCTTCGTCCCAGGAGGAGGTGGCGGAGCTGGGAGTCCGGGTGGGAGATCCCATGGTCCTGGACTGCAGTCTGGTCCGCTTGGCCGGAGACCGCATCGCCAGCCGGGCCATCGACAACCGCATCGGTGCCTTCGTGGTCTTGGAGGCACTGCGGCGCCTCTCCCGAGAGGCACCGCCGGCCGCGGTGTTTGCCGTGGCCACGGTGCAGGAGGAGATCTCCTACTCGGGGGGCGGGGCCCGCCCCGGCGCCTTCTCCTTGGAGCCCCAGGTGGCCTTGGTGGTGGACGTGACCTTCAGCACCGATGTGCCCGACATCGACAAGAAGGAGCTGGGGGACCACCGGATCGGGGGAGGACCGGTCCTGAGCCGGGGCTCGGCCAACCACCCCCTGGTCGTGGAGCGCCTCATGGAGGCAGCCCGGGCCGAAGGGATCCCCTTCACCCTCCAGGCGGCGCCCCGCTCCACCCGCACCGACGCCGACGCCATCCATCTCGTGCGCTTCGGGGTGCCCACGGGGTTGGTCTCCGTGCCCAACCGGTACATGCACTCCCCCAACGAGGTGGTGAGCCTCGGGGACCTGGACCGGGCGGCGCGCCTTCTGGAAGCTTTTGTCCGCAGGCTGGAGGAGGAGCCCGATTTCACGCCCCGCTGAGGAGAGGAGCCTAGGAAAGGTTCGGACACCCTCGACTTCGGTAGAGCGAGGTCCACCCGTCCCCCCTCCCCTGGGTGCCGTTTTTCCCGCGCCCTAGGGGACTCTACCGCGGGAAAGCTGTCCCCTTGGGGGTAGGGGGTACGAGGGGTGGGGAAGGGGGTCCGGTGCCTCTTGCCGGCCCCGGTGCCCAGGGCCTTTGTCCAGGATTCCCTGCCTGGCAAGCGGGGCATGGCCCCTTGCTTCCCGACCTTCCCTTGCATTACTTGAAGGGCTGTTGCCCAAGGCCCTCGCGGCCCCGATTCACCCGACACCGGAAGGACTCGAATGCTCGATACCACGAAGCTCGTCAGCGAGCTACAGGAGATGAGGGAGGACGGCTACCGCTCCGACGCCCTGTTGCGCTATGCGGTGCGCACCCTCAAGGGAGCCGACGACCGTTTGGACTGGGTGGGGGTCTATCTGTTGGACAACGAGGGTAAGGAACTCTGGCTCCACAACTACCTGGGGCCCCGGACGGAACACGCCAAGATTCCTGTGGGACAGGGGGTTTGCGGCACGGCGGTGGCGGAGAAACGGAACATCAACGTCCACGACGCTTCGGAGTTCAAGGCCTTCCTCGCGGACAACCCCTCCATCTCTTCCGAGCTGGTGGTCCTCATCCAGGCCGGGGACCAGGTGTTCGGCGTTCTCAACCTGGAGTCCATGGAGCCGGCGGCCTTTTCCGATGCGGATGAGGCCTCCCTCCGCCCGGTGGCGGACAAGCTGGCGGAGCAATTGGCCTCGGAAAAGCGTTAGGCTTTCCTCCCGCCCCCCGGCCGGGCTTCCCCGGCCGGGGCATGGACTTTCGGCCCGGCGGCCCCCTTTGGCGCCTTGACCCGTCGGCTTCTTCCCCGTTTCCTCGTTGCCCCCAACGCCGGTCCCTTTACCCTGGACGGGACCCGCACCTACCTGGTGGGAGACCGAGTCTTGGTCATCTTGGACCCCGGCCCCACCCATTCCGGCCATCGGGAGGCCCTGATCCGGGCTTCGGAAGGGGCTCGGGAGGTCCGGATTGTTCTGACCCACGCCCACAGTGACCACTCCGCCCTGGGCTCGAGCCTGGCGGCGGCCCTCGGAGCCCCCGTCTTCGGACCGCCCTCCGCGGCGGCAACGCTGGAAGCCGTTCCCCCCGCAGAGGGAAGTTCGGAGCCCGGCGACGGCATGGGGGCCGAGTCGGCGGCGTCTGGCCGACCTGCGGCGGCCATGCCCCCTTTCCGCGCCCTGGAGGAGGGGGACCGGATCCCCACCGATTGGGGGGAGCTGGTGGCCGTAGCCACTCCCGGACACACCCGCGATCACCTGGCCTTCTGGTGGCCCCGAGGGGATGCGCTCTTCGTCGGGGATCTCCTCCTTGGGGAAGGCTCCACCACTTGGTTGGGAGAGTACCGGGGGTGCGTCGCGGATTACCTGGACTCCCTGGCCAAAGTGAAGAAGTTCCGGGTGAAGACCTTGTACCCGTCCCACGGGCCTCCCCTGGAGGATCCTGACGAGGCCGTGGACCGCTTCGTGGGGCATCGCCTCCACCGCCTGGCCCAGCTCAGGGAGGCGTTGAGCCGCAACCCCCAGGCAGGGGTGGAGGATCTGGTCCGTGCCGTGTACGGCATGAATCTGCCTCCCAAGCTGGAAGAAGCAGCCCGAGCGTCGGTGGAGGTCATGCTCCACCATATCGCTCGGGAAGGGGGGGGTGCTGCGGGCTTCCGGAGCAAAGGGTGAATCCCCCAAGGCGCCCCCTGTCCGAGCCACGCTCCAGGAAGAAGGCTCTCAGCCCCCTATTTCCCTCACCTGCCCAAGTACTTACGCGCCGTTTCGTTGTCGGGATACAGGATCAGGACGTCTTCGAACAGGCGCTTGGCCTCCGCCTTGTCGCCCCGGGCGTCCTGGATGAGGGCCAGCTCCACCAGGTAGTACATATCGGTAGGGTAAGCGCTGGTCATCTTCAGGGCGATCTGGTAGGCCGGCTCGAGCTTCTTCTGGTTCCGGAGAGCGATGATCAGGCGGAGATTGCCGTAATAGTTGTAATGGTCTACGCTCACGATCTGGTAGGCCAGGGCCTCGGCTTCGGCCCAACGCTCCTGGGCCAGGAGGGGCAGGAGCCGGCCGAGCTTGGGCTCCAAGGAGTACGGCATGGCCGTGCCGGCCACCTCATAGTGGGCGATGGCGTTGTTGAAGTTGCCGTTCAGGTAGAAGAGCCATCCCATGCGCAGGTTCACGGTATAGCCGTTGGGATAGGCTTCATAGACGGGCGCCAGGGCTCGGATGGCCTCCTGGTACCGTTGCGCCTTTTCCATTTCGAAGGAACGCTTGTAGGCACCGGCAATGTCCAGCTCTTGGGCCGAGGAGCTTTGGGGTAGGACACCCCCTGCCAGAAAGGGGAGAACCAAGACAAGGGCTGGACCTACCCGATGACGCCCCCTGCCCCCGGACCGCACCAAGGGGCTGCCGACTCTGTCCAACCCATCCTGGGAGACCCCGAACCTGCCTCCGGTATAGGCTTTGTGGTGTTCCATGGTTCCTTTTCCTACAACGTAAGGCCGAAAGAAACCGCCAGCGTGCGGGTCCAAGCATTGCTTCCCGGCCCAAGGTCTTCGAACCGCTCGAGGTACAGTCCGGCGGACGCCGCCGCTTTGGGGGAAAGGAGCCAACGGATTCCTCCCCCAAAGCCCCCGGTGTGTCGCTCGGCGACGTTGAAGACCAAGAATCCGCCCTGTCGGACAGCGAAGGCCTGTTCGCCGCCCCATCCGAATCCGCTCACCGTCCATGGGCCCGAGCTCAGGGAGATCGAACCTTCTCCCGACAGAAAGGAACGGTTACCGAGACCCACGTCGTCGGAGAGGCTGATGGAATACCCCCGAGCCACCCCGCTGAGGTACGTCTCACCTGGGGAGAGCCGGGTGGTAAATCCGACCGAAGGAGCCACTTGTACCACGTTCAAGCCCGCCCCGTAGTCGGGGTAGGCGGAAAAGGCTGCTTCCACCCCAGCGCTCCAGACACCTACCCGGTAGGCGCTGGCGCCGCCGAAGACCACGACGCCCCCGTCGGTGCTGGTAGGGTCGTTGTTCAAGATCAGGTGGGCTCCCGCCCGAGCACTGCCCCTGGGCCAAAAATGACTATACGCGCCGGCAAGGTCGTGCTGCTCCAGGACATACCCGCTCCGGTATTCGATTCGGGTCCGAGCTACCCCGGCCTCCACCAGATGCTTCCAGCGGGCACCGAACGTGCCGTAGAATCCGCCCGTATAGCCGCTGCTCTTTACCTGGGATTCCAGGTAGGAAAAGGAGGAGCCGTAAAAGAGGAGGTCCCACTGCGTCTGGCCGGCCACAACTTGGTAAGGAGCCGGCAAGACGAGGCCGAAGGCCAAAAGGAGAAGGACGTCGGGAGGGGGGCGGCGGCAAGACCTTTTTCCCCCGAACCCATCCCATGAACGCCCCGCCGAGGCCTGAAGCCCGCTAGGCCAGGGTATCCCGCTCTTAAGCTCTCTGCTCATCGATTCTCTCCATGACCATGGAGCCGATTTGCACGACTCGGAACCCCCGGAAGGGATGGAGCTCCACCCGACTGACCCACTCCCCCCTCAAGAGTCCGGAAGCCACCCGACCCACGATGGTGGTTTCGTCTTCGAAGTGCAGGTTCACCTTCACCGTTCCCAGTTGCGGCCAGAACCACCGCCCCAGCCGCACGAGCTCCCGCCGCACCCCCGCCGTCACCACACCAGAAGGCGC
>JAUQOX010000375.1 GCA_030550695.1 Gemmatimonadota bacterium
ATCGACCCCAGTCAACTGGAAGCCGCGGTGGCACGGGCCCAGGCGGCCCTCAGCCAGGCTCAGGCCCAGATAGCCCAACAAAGGGCCAACCTTGAAAGGGCCCGGAGGGAATTCGACAGGCTGCGCCAGTTGCGGGACCGGGACTCCACGCTGGTGAGCCGCCAGCAGTTGGAAGAGGCGGAGACCTCCTTGGAGGTGGCCCAGGCCCTGTTCCAGGCTGCCCAGCATGCCGAGGCCCAGGCCAGGGCTTCCCTCGCCGAGGCCCAAAACCAGCTGGCCAAGACGGTCATCCGGGCGCCCATCTCCGGCAAGGTGACCCGGCTCAATGTGGAGGAGGGGGAAACGGTGGTGATCGGGACCATGAACAACCCCGGCAGCCTCATCCTCACCATCAGCGATCTCTCTGTGGTGGAAGCCGTCATGGCCGTCGATGAGACGGACGTGCCCCAGATTTCCGTGGGAGACAGCGCCATCGTGGAGCTGGACGCTTTCCCGGGGAGAACCTTCAAGGGAAGGGTGACGGAGATCGGGCACAGCGCCATTCGTCCGCCCTCCCAGGTGGCGGGCACCGGTCAGACCGCAGCCATCGACTTCGAGGTGGTCATCACCCTGGAGGATCCGGGGGTGGTTCTGCGTCCCGACCTGTCGGCCACCGCCGACATCATCACCGCCGTGCGGCAGGAGGCGCTGGCCATTCCCATCATTGCCCTCACCGTGCGGGAGCGCGACAGCGTCAAGGCACCGGCCCCTTCCGGCCAGGGTCGGGAAGGCGAGGAAGACCCCTTCGCCCAGAGGCGAGCCGAGGGCCCGTTGGCCCGGGCGGCCAAGGTCCCCCTCATCGAGGGAGTTTTCGTGGTGAGGGGGGGAATCGCCCGTTTTACCCCGGTGAAGGTGGGGATCACCGGGCAGGAGTACTTCGAGGTTCTGGAAGGGCTACAGGTCGGAGATACCGTGGTGGCCGGGCCCTACCAGCGGATTCGGGAACTCAAGGACGGCGATCCGGTGAAGCCCATGCGGACCGTGGGCGACTCCATCGCCGCCCCTTCCGCCTCCGACTGATGGGACGCTGACATGGCCTTGGCACGCGGAAGGGCGGGTCTGAGGGGCGCCCCCCGGGGCGGAGGTCGGCCATGAACCTCTGGGAGGGGGTCCAACTGGCCTTCCTTCAGATCCGAACGGAGAAGCTGAAGAGCTTCTTCGCCCTGCTGGGGGTCATCATCGGTGTCATGTTCCTCATCGTGGTGGTGAGCGTGGTGGAGGGGATGGACCGATACATCAAGGACGACTTCGCCAGCCAGATCTACGGCCTCAACACGGTGACGGTGCGGAGGAGGCCTTCGGTCCAGATCAACAGCTCGCCGGAACAGTGGCGGGAGTGGGCCCGCCGCCCCCGCATCCGTTTCGAGGACGCCGAGGCCATCCAGCGCCGCCTGACCATCCCGGCCCTGGTGGGGGTGGAAAGCACGGACCGGGGACAGGTGGAGGCCGACAACGGGCGCAGGGCGGAAAACGCCGTCCTTTCGGCCGTTTCGGCGGAGATGTTCACCATTCGGAATTGGGTGGTGGAAAAGGGACGGCCTTTCAGCCAGCAAGAGGCGGAAAGGGGAGTCCCGGTGGTGGTCCTGGGCAAGAGCACGGCAGAGGTTTTGTTCGAGGCCACGAACCCCCTCGGTCGGACCGTGCGGATCGGAGGCTTTCCCTACCGGGTCATCGGCGTCTTGGAAGAGCAGGGTTCCCTGTTCGGGATTTCCCTGGACAACCGCGCCATCGCCCCGGCCCGCTCCCCCATCCAAAACGTGGTGAACCCCCGGGGAGTGGTGGACGAAGTGGTGATCCAGCCCCTGGAGGCCTCCCGGCTCCGGGAACTGATGCTGGAAGTGGAGGGGATCATGCGGGTCCGCAGGGGACTCCGCCCCACCGATCCCCCGGATTTCGAGGTGGAGACCGCTGAGGACTCCCTGGGGTTCTGGGATCGGATCTCAAGGATCCTCTATCTGGCTCTCCCCGGTCTGGTGGGGATCTCCCTGGTGGTCGGCGGAATTGTGATCATGAACATTATGCTGGTCTCCGTCATGGAGCGTACCCGGGAAATCGGGGTGCGGAAGGCCATCGGTGCCCGGAGACGGGACATTCTGGTGCAAGTGATCATCGAGGCCGGCACCCTGTCAGGGACGGGGGCGGTGGT
>JAUQOX010000092.1 GCA_030550695.1 Gemmatimonadota bacterium
TGAGTATCGACGATACAAATCCGAGGTCGAACTCGGGGAGGCGGGGTTCAAAGCCCGAGAATTGCGCGTCCAGGCGGAACGTTATCGCCAAGAGCTTGCCCAGGCGGAGGAGGCCCTGAGGGCTTTCCAGGAGGCCCATTCCCTGATCGCTCCCGAGCAGCAAGTTGAGGAGGAGGTGAGGCGCTTCTCCGAGGGTCGGGTCCGCCTCGATGCCCTGGAGGTGGAGCAGAGGGCCCTGCGTGAGATCCTGTCTCTCGTCGATGGGCGGGTGGCGTCCAGCCAGCGGGGAAAGGAGGCCTATCGTCAATTGATGGCCTACCCGGATCTCCTTTCCCAGCAGGCACTGGCCGAGCTCCTCATGAGTCTGGTGAACCTGGAGAACGAAAAGTCCCTGTTGTTGCTGAGACGGACCGAGGACAACGAGGATGTCCAGCGCATTGCGGCGCGGATCGCTGAGGTGGAAGACCAGATCCGTCGTTTAGGGGAAGATTATCTGGAGAACTTGGGTGCCCAGGCCAAGGAGGTTCAAGTCACCCTGCAGGAACTGGAATCCCGCTTGCAGAAATTCCCGGAGGTCCAGGTGGCTTTCCTTCGCCTCCAGCGGAACCGCCAGATGCTCTCCGAGGCCTATCTGACGCTGGACAGGGAGGCTCGCATGGCCGAGGTCGAGAAGAGCCTCCTTCTTGAGGGCATTCGGGTGGTCGATTCGGCTTCCGTTCCCCACAAGGATGACCCTGCCTATCCCAAGCTGTGGGTCCAGCTCCTGTTGGGGGCTGGTCTAGGGGCGGTCCTCGCTGTGCTCGCGGCCTTGCTGCGGGGGTTCTGGGAAGAGTGAACGTCAAGATTTCTTGAGCCTGAACTCCAGCACCGTGGGAACCGGCCCTCTGGGCTTGAGGCCATCGAAAAAGCTTTTCCCTCGTCCTTCCTCCACGGAGTAGCCGGAAGGCGGCGTAATGCGCACGCCATACTCACGCCCACAAGGGATATCCGTAAAGCGTTGCACCCCTGACTCATCCGTTTCTCCGGTGCGGATCTCTCCTTCCGGCACGTAGAGGGCCATGCGGGCACCTTTCACAGCGTTCCCCATCTCGTCCCGAACCCGGCTTTCGATGACACCGGCGCACGGGTCCACAGTGAAATTGACGGTCCGCCGCACCCCCCGCTGGACCCGAAGGCCGTCCCAGTAGCTTTTCCCGTAACCTTCTTCGAATTCCCACCCGAGCTTGGGAAGGACCGCCAAGCCGAAGGTCCTGCAGAAGAGGGGACCGAAGGTCGCCTCGCCCGTTGAGTCCGTCGTTTTCTCTTCCACCGGTCCGGTGGGCCTGTACAAGCGTACCGACAAGCCCGCTACCGGCTGCCCGAGGGAAGTCCTTACCCGGGCTATGAGGTCCCCCAAGCATTTCTCCAAAATGAAATCGGCGTTCCGGCTCGACCCTTGTTCTACGAGAAGGCCGTCCTTGACGAAATCCCGCTGCCCTTCTTCCAGATAGATTTCGGGCGGAACCACCCGCACGCCCCACATCCCGAAAGGTACGGGTTCGAAGATGACCTGCGTCTGATCTCCCATTCGGGTGACGGCGTGGACCCCTTTCGGGGAATAGAGGAGGACCTCCGTATCCTTCACAGCCGAGCCGTCCGGTTCCCGGACCGCTACGGTGATCCGACCTGGTCCTTCTTTCAAATAGGTGAAGGTGATGACCTTCCGTTCTCCGGCACCGAGGCGGATGTCGTCGACGAAAGCCGTCGTATGGCCACCCAGGAGAACCTCAGGGCGGATGTATCCGGCGGGAGGCTCCGCGTATACGCCATAAAGGTTCGGGGGCAGGAAGCGGAAACGGTGGAGCCCCAGGGAGTCCGTGTAACCGATACCCCGATTCTGAGCCCCGATGTACAAGATGACTTGGGTTCCCGGCACGGCGTCACCGTTCGTGCGGGTGGTCTGCACCTCCACCTCTCCGTAGGGCAGGATGTCGGTGACCCAATCGGCACAAGCCGAGAACGGAAGCAGCGCCAGAAGGGGAAGGCCGCGAAGGATGTATCTCATCGGCTGGGGACCTCGGAAACGCCCTGGCCAGGCCCGGCATCTGTTGACGCCCAAGCCATGGCGAGAACAAACCAGAAGGCGGGTTCGGCGGCGCTTTGGTAGAAGAAGTTGAACACGATCGTGCCAGCCACCAGGGGTGTCCAACGGCTCCAATGAAGAAGGGGACCTACCAGCAGCAACAAGACCAGCAGGAGAGCCAAAAAGCCGCTCTCCGCAAGGAAGGTAATGTAGAGGGAGTGGAAATTGCCATACTTGTTCCCCGGGAAGATATCCTGTAGCACCATGAAGCTGGTGCCGTAGCCAAGACCGACCAGAGCGGTCTTCCACGATGCGGTGGCCTCGTCCCATCCCCTCCTCAACAGGTGGAAGTGTTCCCTGGCCGATCCTTCCTCGATGGAGGCTCTCGCCACCACCGGAGCCAAGAACCGGGCCAGATTCTCAGGTGCGCGGGGATGGGCAAGAAGAAGGGCCAGCCCTAGGGCCACCACGGCGAGGGCGCTCACGATCCCTCCCCGGTTGACTCTGAGGGATGGGGTCATTGCGCATGCCGCCAGAGCCGCAACGCCGGCGGCCAGGGCCGCCGACCTCGAAAGGGTCAGGACGATCAGGACCGCGCCTAGCGCGACTCCGACCCACCGGGAGACCCCATGCCGTGCCCATTGGAGGATGACGAACACGTAGAGAAGGAAAAGGAAGCCGGCCCGGTTGGGATCTGCAACCTGGCCGGAAAGGCGAGGGATCGTACCCTGGTACATGGCCACCCGTAGATCCAAAGCGACCGGCCCGAGGGAAACCGGGTCTGCGAAACCTGAGGCAAGGGCCCAGATCTCCAGGATGTTGAAAAGCACCGCCACCCCCAGCCCGAGTCCTGCCCCACCTACCAAAGCCGATCGGATCTCGTCCTGGCAGGCCCAGAGGAGCGCAGAGACGCCCAAAGTCCCCAGACCGATGGCCGCCAGGTGAAGGGCCCTTCGGATGGATACTTCCCCGTCGAGGGCAAAGAAGGTGGACACGAAGACTACCGTCATGAGGGCCAGGAGAAGGGCCAGGTAGGGAAGAAGGCCCCGAGCCAGCCGTAGAGAGCCGGGATTCATCAGTGCCCGGAGACCCTCCCAACCTAGAGAGACCGCCGTCAGGAGGAAGAACGGGGTGAAAACGAAGCTTCCACGTCCTCCCAACAGGTCGAGACGATCTGCCCCGAGAAAGGCAACCCACAGGACGACCAGGACGTTTGAAATCCGTGCCCTGGTCAGCTTCCTCCCCGGCGTAGGGTTGGCCTTGCCGTTCCTTCCCCCTTCGCGCCGCCTCAGGCCCGGGCCAAGATCCCCAGCTTCTTCCACAGGCTGTACTCCTCGAGGCAGAGATGCTTCATCACCTTCAGCTTCCTTGCGAAGCCGCGTTGCTCGGCCAGGGAGGCATGGGACCGAAGCCAGGCTCTTTGGGGTGGCGTGAGATTCGGACCGTGGCGTTCCAAAAGGGCCGCCGCCTGACGGGCCGTGGCATCGGCCCATCTCCGGACCTCGCTCCTCCTTGCCCATGCCCCTAACGGGGCCAGTCGGCGTCCCCGCTGGCGGCGGCCGCCGGTGGCGTTACGGGAATGACGTCGGTACAAGACGGTGGGGGTCCGCAGCACGACGATCCTGCCGACGGCCGAGGCTACCAGGGCGATCCACCAGTCTTGGAAGACGGCCTCCGGAGGGATGGGGATCACCTGGCGGACCAGCGGGCGGTTCAGGAGGAGGGTGGGGCCTGTTGCCACATTCTGGACCAGTAGCCGGTCCAGGGGGGCAGGCTCTGGATCGAAGCCCAGCCAGTTCCAGAGTGAGCCATGCAAAGTCTCGAGTCGTTCGTTGACCACCCTCAGATCCGTGTGCAACAGGAGAGGATGGTCGGGTTCGCCCCCTTTTCCCTCCTCCTCTTGAAAGGTTTCGAGGGAGATCTCGATCTTCTCCGGAAGCCACACGTCGTCGGCATCGCAGCAGAAGACATACCGGAAGTCTTCCGGCAGCCGGGAAAGAAGCCACCCGTAGGCCGGGCCCGATCCGAGGCGTTGGCCATCCCTGGGGAGCAGGTGGATGCGCCGATCCTTTGCGGCAAGGGTCCTCAAAGCCTCCCAGGAGCCATCTGTGGAACCATCGTCGCGCACCCATAGGCGCCAGTGTGGGTGGGTTTGCGCCTGAAGACTCGCCACCTGCTCTTCCAGGAAAGGCATGCCGTTGTGAACGGACAGGACGATCTCCACCGACGGCAGAGTCCTCATGTGTTCTTGCCTGGGGGAGTAAAAGGCTTGAATCGACCGCCGGCTTGACGGAACAGGGCCAGGAGCCCCAAGGCCACCACGACTTCGGCCGACAGCACCGCGATGGCCATACCCACAGCACCCCACCGAGGTACCAGCAAGACAGCCGAAAAAACGTTGGCTGCCGCTCCGACGAGCACCAGAACCACAAAGGGACGTTCGAAGCCAGCGGCCAGGGCCCAATGGATGCCGAAGACTGTCCCCACGGCAATGATGGGGGGGAGAGCCGCCATCAGCCGAAGGACTGGAATGGCAGACTCATAACCGGGCCCGAGGATGACCCGGATGAGCCACGGTGCGGCCAAGAGAGCTACGGCCATCATGAGAAGGCCCTGAAACAGAAAAACGAGGAAACTCGCCTTGAGGAGGGACCCGGCGGCTCGTCGATCGGAGGCCAGGAGGTAGCTCGACCTCGGGAACAGGGCCTGAGAAAGGGGTTGGAAGACGTTGATACCCGCCCGGATCACCTTTTCGGCTCCTCCGAAGAAGGCGACAGCCTGAGGGGTGGAGAGAACCCCGACAATCAGTCCGTTGGCTTGAAGGTAAAGTCCCGAGGCGGCCCGAAACAGGAAGGCTCCGCTCCCTTGCCTGAGTGCCTCGAGGGAGCTTCTCCACGTCGGTCGCCGGAAGGAGACCTGGCCGTAGAGGTCCCCCGTGAGGAGGACCAGAACCCCAGCAGCACCGGCTGCCTGGAGGGCTAACACCCGCCACTCATCACCTGGTCCCCGAATCCAGATGAAGACCGCCAGAGCGGGCAGGATCCGGCCGCCCGCCTCGACGAGCGCCGGTCGGATCATCCGCTCCATGCCGAAGAAGTACCAGGAGGGAGTGAGACCCCGACACACGGCGAAGAACCAGGCCCACAGGAGGATGCCTTCCTGAAAAGACTGAGGGCGAAAGGTGACCCCGATGGCAAGGACCACCAGTGTGTAGGCCAGGAGCACGAGCAACCTCGCACCCTGGACAGCCGAGACGAACCGGGAGATTTGAACGGGGTCCCCCCGGAGGCGCGACACCTGTCGGGTTCCGGAGAGGTCGAATCCGTATTCCAGGACCAAGGCAGACCACGCCCCAAAGGATTGGGCAAAGACGACAAGCCCCCATCCCTCCGGGCGCAAGACCCTGGCCAGGTACGGGACAGTAAGGAGGGGTACGAGGAGGCCCAGGGCGTGGGCCAGGTAGAGGGCACTGGCATTGCGTGCCAGAGGGGGAAGTCCGTCCGCCGCCGAGGGAGACCTCTCGGCCCCCGACGGTATCCCTGAGTCCGGTCCCCTTGCGATATGCCCGTCCATGGGGTGTCCTCGAGGCCAGGCGATCGGGAAGATCAGCGTTGGGGGGAGGCCGGCACGAGAGGGGGGTTCCCGGGTCATGAGACGGACGGTCCCCGCCCCCCTCCCCCTCTTGGGCGCTTGGCGCGAAATTAAAAAGTTTGCCGGATTACGTCCTGAACACCAGGCCCCCTCGGGGGTATGAGCCAAGACATGCCGAAGCTCCTTGTCGCCCTCCGGCTGGTCCCGGCGGCCAGCCTGATCCTCCTGGCCGCGGTGGCGGCGGCTTGTGCCTCCACCCCCCCCTACCAAGGCCTCACCACGGATCAGCTCTTTGAGCTGGGAGCGAGAGAGTTCGAGGAGAAGGACTGGGACGAGGCTGTGCGGGTGTTCGAGCGGTTTCTTTCGGCCGAGTCCTCCTCCCCCAGGGCGGTGGAGGCACGGATGTACCTGGCCCGGGCCTATTTCAACAGGAAGGAATACCTCACGGCCGCCACGGAATTTGGACGCATCGTGGAGCGGCATCCCGGACACCCCCTGGCCCCGGAGGCCTCGCTGGGCATCTGTCAATCCTATGCGGCCTTGTCGCCCCATGTGCAAAGGGACCAATCCTACACCGAACAGGCGGTCCGCGCCTGCGGGAACACCCTGATGGACTTTCCTGCGCACCCCGTGGCGGCCCAGGCACGGGAGATCCGGGACAGCATGGTGGAAAAACTGGCCGAGAAACTCTATATCGCCGGTGACTTCTACTTCCGGCGCAAGCTCTACCACTCGGCCATCCTCTACTTCGGGCATGTGCTGAGGGACTACCCCAGGACCAAAGCGGCCCCCAAAGCCCTCCTGCGGACCTACCAAGCCTATCTGGCCCTGGACTGGGACCGGGAGGCTCAGGAAACCCGGGAGCGCCTTCTTCGGGAATACCCCGAGTCCCCCGAGGCCCGTTCTCTCCGCTCCGAGGGAGGGTGAGCTGGGGTGGGCACCCTCCGTCTGGGGATTTTCGGCGGGACCTTCGATCCGCCACACGTGGGCCATCTGATGGTGGCCCAGGAGGTGGTGGAACACCTGGGACTGGACCGTCTCTTCCTGATGGTGGCCCACGCGCCTCCCCTCAGGGAAACCCCACCCTCCACTCCCCCGGCCTTGCGCCTGGAAATGGCCCGGGCAGCGGTGGCGGGACACCCGTTCCTCGAGGCAGGGGATCTGGAGATCCGGAGGGGCGGGGTGTCCTATACGGTGGACACCTTACGGCAATTGGCGGCCCTGTATCCTGGCGCTGAACTCACCTTCGTCATGGGGGCCGATCAGGCCCTGGCCTTCCCTCGTTGGAGGGAGCCTGGGGAAGTGGCCAGCAGGGCTCGCTTGGTGGTGGTCCCCCGCCAGGGGTTGGACCCCAGGACGCTACCCCCCGTGGTGGTGCCCGGCCCCCTCGTCCCGGAGGGAGCCGGAGAGGGCGGAAGGCGTGTGGAGTTCCTCACGGTTCCCGTCACGCGCGTCGATGTCTCGGCTTCCCTCGTCCGGGAGCGGGTTCGCCTGGGACGCTCCATCCGCTACCTGGTACCCCCGGGGGTGGAAGCCCTTATTTATCGCCATGACCTTTACCGGGAGTCTCCGCCGTCCCGCGGAGAAGGGCGGTGGAGGTTCCCATCGGGAGTTTCGGGAGAGTCATGAAAGCCCTGCTTCGGAAATTGCTGGGGTCCCACCACGAACGGGAAGTGAAGAAACTCCAGCCTCTGGTGGCGGAGATCAACCGGATTTACCAGGGGCTGGCTGCCCTCTCCGACGAGGAGCTTCGGGCCAAGACCGACGAGTTCCGGGCTCGGATCAAGGACAGGACCCGCCCGCTGGAGGAAAAGATCGAATCTCTGCGGGCCGAAAAGCGTCAGAGCGAGGACGCGGCCCGGCGCCTGGCCCTGAGCGAGGAGATCGCCGGGCTGGAGCGCCGGCTCCTCCAGACCATCGAGGAGGTATTGGAGGAGATTCTCCCGGAGGCCTTTGCCGTGGTGAAGGAGGCATGCCGGAGGAACCTGGGGAAGGAGATCGTGGTGACCGGCCAGAAGATGGTCTGGGACATGGTCCCCTTCGACGTCCAGCTCCTCGGGGCCATTGCTCTCCACCGGGGGATGGTGGCGGAGATGGCCACCGGTGAAGGGAAGACCCTGGTGGCTGTCATGCCCCTGTACCTGAACGCTCTGGCAGGCCGAGGGGCCCATCTGGTAACGGTGAACTCTTATCTGGCGCAGCGGGATGCCGAATGGATGGGGGTGATCTACCGGTTCCTGGGTCTTTCGGTGGACGTCATCGACCTCCACGAACCTGGCAGTCCCGAGCGGAGGCGGGCCTACCAGGCGGACATCACCTACGGGACCAACAACGAATTCGGCTTCGATTACCTCCGTGACAACATGGTGCATTCCCTGGAGCACCGTGTACAGCGAGGGCACCATTACGCCATCATCGACGAGGTGGATTCTATCCTCATCGACGAGGCCCGAACGCCTCTGATTATTTCGGGTCCGGTGGGCAAGGACTCCAACGCTCCCTTCAAGCAGTATGCGGGCATCGTCGGAAACCTCTATAGGAAACAGGCGCGCCTGGCCAACGAACTGGTGGCGGAGGCGGAAAAGCTGTTGGCCTCCGGAGACGAGGCCGACGAGTATGCTGCTGGCGAGAAGCTCCTGGCGGTCAAGCGGGGGATGCCGAAGCACAAGAAGCTGCTCAAGATGTTCGCGGACGAGCCGAGGCTCCAGAAGCTGGTTCAGCGGGTCGAGGCGGATTACATGCGGGAGAAGATCCTGCACCGCATCGACGAGCAGCTCTTCTTCGCTATGGACGAGAAGGGGCACAACGTGCACCTGTCCGACCGGGGGATCGAGGAGCTGAGTCCTGGCGATCCCGAGGCTTTCGTCATTCCGGACCTTTCCGAGGCCATGGGGGCCATCGAACGCGACGAGAGTTTGTCCTTCGAAGAGAAGCGGGCGGCCATTCGGCAATTGGAGGCGGAGTATGCCGAAAAAAGCCAGAAGATGCATGTGATCCACCAGCTTCTCAAGGCCTACACTCTGTTCCACAAGGACGAACAGTATATCATCGGCGAGGACGGCCAGATCATCATCGTGGACGAGTTCACAGGCCGTCAAATGCCGGGCAGGCGCTGGAGCGACGGCCTGCATCAGGCGGTGGAGGCCAAGGAGGGGGTGGAGGTGCGGGGGGAGACCCAGACGCTGGCCACCATCACCATCCAGAACTATTTCCGGATGTATGACAAACTGGCCGGGATGACGGGGACGGCCGAGACGGAGGAGAACGAGTTCTACCAGATCTATAAACTGCCCGTCCTGGTCATCCCGACCAACCGCCCGGTGATCCGCGATGACCGGGACGACTTGATCTTCCGCACGAAGCGGGAGAAATACCAGGCCCTCATGGAGGAGGTGGAGCGCCTCCACAAGATGGAGCTGCCCGTTTTGGTGGGTACCACCAATGTGGAGGTCTCGGAGACCCTCTCCCGGATGCTGAAGCGCCGCGGCATCCCGCACAACGTTCTCAACGCCAAGCATCACAAGAGGGAATCGGAGATCGTGGCCCAGGCCGGGCAACCTGGGGCGGTGACCATCGCCACCAACATGGCTGGTCGGGGGACGGACATCAAACTTGGCCCCGGCGTCAAGGAGGCCAGGACCGTCCGCTGGGCACGGGAGCGGGGACTCAACGTGGAGGAGTTGGTCCCCCAGGACCCCAACCGCTGGAAGGACCCGGCCAAGCTGACCGACGACGATCTTCTGGAGTGCGGGGGCCTCCACATCCTGGGTTCGGAGCGCCACGAGGCCCGGCGCATCGACCGTCAGCTCCGGGGGCGAGCAGGTCGCCAGGGAGATCCCGGAGCCAGCCAGTTCTTCCTTTCCCTGGAAGATGACCTCATGCGGCTGTTCATGTCTCCTCGGGTGGCAGCCGCCATGGAAAAGTGGGGGGTCAGGGAAGGAGAGGTCATCACCCACCGACTCGTGACTCGTTCCATCGGCCAGGCTCAGAAACGGGTGGAGATGAACAACTTCGAAGCCCGCAAACGCCTGCTGGAATACGACGATGTGATGAACCAGCAGCGGGAAGTCATCTACGACCTGCGCCTCTTTGCCCTTGAGGGGGGAGAAGACCTGAAGGGTGAGGTGTGGGAGATGATCGAGCAAGCTCTGCGGGCCTTGGTGGAGGAGTACTGTCCCGCCGACGAACCTCAGGACTGGGACCTGGCCGGGCTTCGCCGGCGTCTTCTCTTGGACTACTTCATTCTGGCCACCCGCCTGCCCGAAACCGCTCCTGCTGAGGAGGAGGGTCCTCCCTTCGCCCGCCAGGAAGAGGTGGTCCTGGCGGTGCTGGAGTCGGCCCGGGAACACTTTCACCGCAAACTGGCAGAGTTCGGCGAGTACGCGGAACGGGTCATGAGCTACATCCTTCTCTCCACGCTGGACGAGAAGTGGAAGGATCACCTCTACGACCTGGACCACCTGAAGGCATCCATCGGCTTCCGGGGGTGGGGGCAGAAAGATCCCCTTATCGAGTACAAGAAAGAGGCCTACGACATGTTCGTAGACCTCATGAAGGACATCCGGAAGAGTGTGACCTCCCTCTTCTTCCGAGCCCAGGTGGGAGTCCCGCAGGCTCGGAGGATCCCCATGCCGGCCCAGCGTTTGCAGTATTTCGGTCCTGGAGGCGGGTCCGGGGTGGGAGGGGTGAGGGAAGGCGGAAGGGCTGCCCCCGTAGAAGGGGGGCTCGAGCCGTCGGCCACGGTCGCGGGAGCAGGCGGAGAAGGAGGGGCGGCCGACGAACTGGGCCTTCTGCGGCCGGGCAGGCCGGGGGCGCCGGTGGGGGTTCCGCAAGGGCCCCGGGGCCCCGACCCCCGGCAGCTCGTGACCAACCGCGGGGAGGCGCGCCGGCCGGTACCGGTGACCGCCAAGGCGGAGCCCGGTCGGAACGATCCTTGCCCGTGCGGGAGCGGGAAGAAGTACAAGAAATGTTGTGGTGCGGGGAAGTGAGCGCACAA
>JAUQOX010000376.1 GCA_030550695.1 Gemmatimonadota bacterium
TCGGCCGTGCCGGTCTTTTCCCGGCAATCCCCTAAACTTCATCCGGAAGAAGCCCGGAGGTGGCTACGAAGAACCCGTGGTGGACGCCGTGATCTTCCGGCAGAACACCGAGTGCCTGTATGTGGGCGTGGAGTGGACGAATCCGCCGGACGTGGTCCGGGCCGCCCTGGCCACCCATCCCAAGTTCCGCCCCTTCGAGCACGTCCCCAGCGAGGAGATGGCCATCAGCGTCCGGCTGTTCACCCGGGGAGGCTGCCGGCGGATTCTCAAGGCGGCTTTCGAGTATGCGGAAAAGAACGGCTACCGGTCCGTGACGGTGTGCGAGAAACCCAACGTGTTGCGGGAAACCTCGGGGATGATGGAGGAGGTGGCGAGGGAGGTCCAGAAGGAACATCCCTCGGTGGAGCTCTGGTCCACCAACATCGACGCCCAGATGATGTGGCTCACCAAGAACCCCGAAGATTACGGAGTCATCGTTGCCGGTAACATGTTCGGCGACATCGTCAGCGACGCCTATGCAGGTCTGGTAGGGGGCCTGGGCTTCGCCTGCTCGGCCAACATCGGCCGCGACGTGGCCGTCTTCGAGCCCACCCATGGTTCCGCGCCGAAGTACGAGAAGCTCCAGCCCTCCATCGTGAATCCCATCGCCATGATCCTGTCTGCCGCGATGATGCTGGAGCACATCGGGGAGGAGGAAAAGGCCAAGAGGATCTGGTCAGCGGTGGCGGCGGTGGTGGCGGAAGGGAAGGTCCGTACCTACGACATGCTGAAGTTGCCCGGAGGGCCCCAAGTGGTGAGCCAAGGGGCTGCCACCACCCAGCAGATGACGGACGCCATCATCGAGAAGCTGCACCGTCAGGAATGAAGGCGAGGTCTTCTCCCCCACCCCGTCCCGGGAGAACAGTATGGCCATGCGAGGAGCATACGGAGAAGCCGGACGCAAGGGGCCTGAAATCCGGTCCGATTGCTGGGTAGGTATGGAACTGGCCGGTGAAGGGGGGCTCCAGATCACCGTCCGCTCCAAGGTGGAGGCCCTCTATGGCGCATCCATTCGGCGCACCGTGGCGGAAACCCTCGCTACCCTGGGCACTCCCCACGCCCGTGTGGAGGTGGAAGATCAAGGGGCCCTCCCTTGGGTGCTGGAAGCCAGGCTGGAAGCCGCCTGGCACCGGGCCGTCCGATCCCGGGGCGGGGTGATCCCGGCGGGAATTCCTCCAGATCCCTCCAACCCCCCCGGCGATGCCCGGCCGCCCCGCAGCGTTCCCCTTCCCCCCGATGGCGGCTCTCCTCGGGACCGACTGCGGCGATCCCGTCTCTACCTCCCGGGCAACGAGCCCAAGTTCATGATCAACGCCGGGCTCCACCGTCCCGACGGGGTCATCCTGGACCTGGAGGACTCCGTCCACCCCGACGAGAAGGACGCTGCCCGTCTGTTGGTCAGGAATGCCCTGCGGTGTGTGGACTTCGGGCGAGCCGAACGGATGGTCCGCATCAATCAGCTCCCCATGGGCCTGGACGACCTCCAGGTGGTGGTCCCGGAAGGACCCGAACTCATCCTCCTCCCCAAGGTGGAGGAGCCGGACCAGGTGGTGGAGGTGGCCCACCGCATCCGGGCCCTTCAATCCGAGGAAGGCCGTTCTTCCCCCGTCTGGCTCATGCCCATCCTGGAGACGGCCCTGGGGGTGGAGAACGCTCTGGACATCGCCCGGGCCCACGAGACGGTGGTGGCCCTCACCATCGGCCTGGAGGACTATACCGCCGACCTGGGGGTGACCAAGACCAAGGAGGGAACGGAAACCCTCTGGGCCCGGAGCCGGGTGGTGAATGCTGCTCGGGCCGCAGGCGTCCAGGCCATCGACTCCGTCTACGGTGATGTGGCCGACGAGGAAGGGCTTCGGGTCTGGGCGCTCAGGTCCAGGGCCATGGGGTTTGTCGGCATGGGATGCATCCACCCTCGCCAGATCCGCATCCTCCACGAAGCCTTCGCGCCGTCTTCCGAAGAGATCGAAAAGGCCCTGCGCATCGTGGCGGCGTTCCGGGACGCCCGGGCCCGGGGCCTCGGCGTGGTCAGCCTGGGCTCCAAGATGGTGGACCGGCCGGTGGTGCTCCGGGCCCTACGCCTGGTGGAGGAAGCCCGGGCCCTGGGCATCTTGCCCCCTGAA
>JAUQOX010000093.1 GCA_030550695.1 Gemmatimonadota bacterium
CTGCCGATCCCGAGACAGGTGAAGCGGTCTTCGGCACGATGGCCGAAGCCTGCCGACGGTTTCTCGGAGTCGGGATCGGATTTGCCGGATCCGTTCCCACCGATCCCCTGCTGGACGCAACCTCCGGCCCCATTGCCGACCTTCGCGCCTTTCCTACCTCCTCGCCGGCCTTTCGGGCCGTGCAAGGGCTTCTTGCCCGTCTGGAGGCGGAAAAGCCCGCCGGGCACCACCCGGTAAACCCTTCCGACCTCGCGCCGGCGGAGGGGGAGAACCGGCCCGGCAGAGCTGTTCCGCCAACGATCTAACTCTCTGTTGTTTCATTACTTACCTCAAAAAGGCCAGCCCCTTTCCCCTCATCTTCCCCTTGGTACGGGGCGTGCCCTTTCCGGGGTGGCGTCATGGCATGACCCGAGGATCCTTGAAGCCGGAGAACCAAGGAAGCATCCATGTCCCTCTGGCAAGCCTTTCAGGAACACGGAGACCCCGCAGCCCGAGACCAGCTCATTCAGGAGCATCTCCGTCTGGTCTATCACGTGGCCTGGCAAGTGATGAGGTCCTGCCCCCATGAGGTGGAATTCGACGAGCTCCTGAGCGCAGGCACCATCGGGCTGATCCAGGCCATCGAGAGCTACGATCCCAGCCGGGGTCTGGCCTTCTCCACTCTGGCGGCCCCGCGAATCCGGGGAGCCATTTTGGACGATCTTCGCAAAAGGGATGTGGTTCCCCGATCCGTGCGGCGGAGGCATAGGAAGGTGACCCGAACCAAGGAAAGCCTGATGCAACGCCTCAATCGCGCCCCGGATCCCGAAGAGACCGCGGCGGCCCTGGGGATCGGCCTGGAAGATTACTGGCGCTGGAAGGAGGAGGCGGAAAAGGCCCAGCCCATCTCCCTGGACCAACCCCGGGGCGAGGACGGGGAAAGGACTCTGACCTTGGAAGAGCTCTCGTCCCGGGACGAGGTGGACGAGCTGGAAGAGAATCTCACCCGGGAGGAAGAACTGCGGATCCTGCGGGAGGAGATCCTGAAGCTCGGGCGTCAGGAAAGGGTGGTTCTTTCCCTATACTACTTCGAGGGTCTCAAGCTCCACGAAATCGCCGAAGTGCTGGGAGTCACGGAGTCCCGCATCTCGCAAATCCGCTCCAAGGCCATCCAACAGCTTCGCGTCCGCTTGGCCCACCTCCGGGAAGGGAGCCGGCCATGAAGGGGATATTGGCGGTGTTCCTGTGGGCCATGGGCATGGGTGCCGTCCTGCCCCAGGAGGGAAAGGTACCCTCCGACCTTTTGGCAAAGGATCCGCTAGTGGATCTCATCCGGCAGGCTATGCGCCAGCCGGAGCAGGAAGAAGTCTGGAGCCGACTGCACCAGAGCCTGCAGGCCTTCAGCCAGAGGGGGACAGAGGAATCGGAGCCGGCGCCACAAGGCACGTATCTCGCAGAGAGGTCGGGAGGGGAAAACCCTCCGGAGGGGACGAGAGCCGCGCCAGGGATCGGAGACCTTCGGCGGGCCCTCCCAGCTTTGGTGGGGCTGGTGAGGGCCGAGGAGGGTAGCTGGGCGCTCGGGGTGTTGATCACCCTGGCGATCCTGATCCTCCTCGGGCGACGGGGAGCGAGAACGAGGGGAGGGCGGGGGGTGGGTAGGGCGGGGTTGGAAAGGGGCGGGCTCTCCGCCGGCGGAGACCATACGGCGTCCTCCAGGATGCGGACCTCACCGGACGGTTCCAAGGAAACCCTCGGGCGTCGGGAGGGGGAAAGGATGGGAGGGGCTCGGGGGGAGGGCGAACGACCTTGGTCCTTCGCCGTCGCCCTGTGCCGGAGCGGGGTGCCGACCCATGAGGTGGCCCGCCGGACCGGGCTGGCCCAAGATGCCCTCAAGGTGTTGCTGGCCCTCCGGGAAGCCCCCTGGTCCCCGGAAAAGGCCGCCGAGGGAGGACGCTGACATGGGACCCGAGGCCCTCCACCGAGTGGCGCAGGCCTTCCGATTCTGGGAATCGAGACAGGCGGCGGTTGCGCATAATCTGGCCAATCTGAGCAGCCCGGGCTACAAAGCCGAACGGGTGTTCGCGTCGCTACTGGACAACGAAATGCTCCATGGAGGGGGCCGGACGGACTTCGCAGCCGGGCCGTTGACCCAGACGGGGAGGCCCCTGGACCTGGCCCTGGAGGGGGAAGGGTTCCTGGTGGTGGAGACGCCCCAGGGAGAAAGGTGGGTTCGAGGGGGATCGTTCCAGCTGGACGAATCCCGCATGCTGGTGGATGCCCACGGGAATCGGCTGTTGGGGGAATCGGGCCCCTTGCTGGTCCCGGACGGCCGCGTGGACATCGGCCCCGACGGCGAAGTGAGGGTGGAGGGCACGGTGGTGGGGGTGCTGCGCTTGGAGAAGGCCGGGGCAGGAGCCGTCCTCCGGAGGGAAGGGGAGGGGAGGTGGGTGGTGGAGGGCGAACGGATGGCGGCGGGTAGCGCGGGGGTGAGCGTCCGCCAAGGGTGGTTGGAGGAGAGCAACGTGGACCCCGTAGGGGCGTTGGTGGAAATGATCGAGATCCAGCGGGGGGTAGCGGCCCTCCAGCGTTCGGTGCTGGTGTTGGATGGAGTGCTGGAGCGTATCAGCAACGATTTGGGAAAGGTGAGGTAAGATGGATCCGAGCCTGAGCGCTGCGGCTTCGGGCATGAAGGCCCAGCAGATCCGGGTGGAGGTGATCGCCAACAACCTGGCCAACGTGAACACCACGGCCTTCAAGCGCAGCCGGGCCCATTTCGAGGACCTCCTCTACCAGACCCTGCAGGGGCCGGCCCGGGTGGAGGGCTCGGAAGCCCGGACGGTCCAGGAGGTCCAGGTGGGGCGGGGTACCCGCCTGGCCACCATCCAGCGGGTGGATGGGCAGGGCCCCTTGGAGACCACCGGAAGAAGCCTGGACTTGGCCATCGAGGGAGAGGGCTTCTTCCAGGTCCAACTCCCCGACGGGACCCTGGCCTACACCCGCGACGGAAGCTTCAGCCTGTCCGACCGGGGGATGTTGGTCACCCACGGCGGGTACGGCCTGGTGCCGGGAATCATCGTCCCGCCGGAGGCCACCGGCATCTCCATCTCCCGCACAGGGGTGGTCACAGCCCTCCTCCCCGAATCGCCGGAGGGAGTGGAGGTGGGGAGGTTGGAGCTGGCCCGCTTCCCCAACCCGGCGGGCCTGAGGGCCCTGGGCGAAAACCTCTATCAGGAGACCTCTTCTTCCGGCCGCCCGACGATGGGGTTTCCCCAGGAGGCGGGGTTCGGCCGGGTGCTCCAAGGGGTGCTGGAAGGGAGCAACGTGGAGGTGGTGCAGGAGATGGTGGAGATGATCTCGGCGTTGCGGGCCTACGAGTTGAGCGCCAAGGCCGTCACCACCTCGGAGCAGATGGCGGAAACGGCCAACGCTCTGATCCGCTGAGGGCCGGCCCATGAGGTTCGCCCCCCAGGTCGCGTTCGCGTTCCTCCTTTTGCCGCTTGTGGTGGCGCTAGGAAGCTGGCAGGCGGCTGCCCAGGAAGCCCGGCGCGCCCCCGGCCCTGGCGGGAAAGCCGACCAGGAGCTGGAGGCTTGGCGGCCCGGCGCAGCCGTGGAGGAAGAGATCCGCAAAGCCGTGGCCGAGCGTTGGGGGGTGGACCCTTCCCTCGTGGTGTTGCGGTGGACGCCCCCCCTCCAACCCCTGGGTTGGCCGGCCGCGGGCCGGGTGGAACTGGCGGGCTCCGGAAAGGGCGGCTGGTGGGTGGTGGCGCTTCGTCCTTCCTCGGGCTCCCCCGGCGAGAGCCGCAGTCTTTCCGTGCGGGCAGGCGTGCGGGGGTGGCGGTGGGTCGCGGCCCGGCCGTTGGCCCGAGGAGAAACCCTGCAGGAAGGCGATTGGTTCGCAGAGGAGACGGTGGTTTGGGGACCCCCGGCCCCGCCTGGGGAGCCTCCCCGTGGGGGGTGGGTGGTGGAGCGGGCCTTGGCCCGGGGAGAACCCCTGGAGCCTCCGGCTGTGCGCCCCCCCTGGCTGGTGGTGGCCGGGGGCAAGGTGGAGGTGGTCTGGACCCACGGTCCCATTACCCTTCGGGTTCCCGGGAGGGCCGAGGGGTCGGGGGCACTGGGGGAGCGGGTCAGGGTTCGGACGGAGGGGGGGAACCGGTTGGAGGGGAAGGTGGGCGGCCCCGGTGTGGTGTTGGTCTCGGGCGGTGGAACGGAGTAGAGAGTCATGAAGGTTTTGCCCTCCACGTGGATTTGGGTCGGGGGGGTCCTGTTCCTGGGATGCCTCCCCGGGCAGGGGTGGGGTCAGACCACGACGGGATCCCACCAGTCTTCCCCACCGCGGCGCTCCTGGACCTCGGATCGGCACGCCCTGCGGCCGGGGGATCTGGTGACCGTGGTGGTGGACGAGTCCTGGCTGGCGTCGGCCCGAAAGAACGAGACCGCCGCCCAAGAACGGAAGCGGGACCTGGGACTCGGGGCCAACCTTCCCGGGGGCACCAGCACGGGGGGCGAGGCCCGGTCCCGTAACGACGTTTCGGAAAGGGAAAGGGGCGAGGCCCTCCGCCAGCAGCGCTTCAGCGGCGAGATCACGGCCCGGGTGACGGAAGTGACCCCGGAAGGCTTGGCGCGCATCGAGGGGAGCAAGCGCCTGAAGGTCGGCGATGCCGAGGAGGAGGTGACCCTCCGGGGATGGATCCGGCCCCAAGACGTGGCTTTCCAGAACACGGTGGAATCCTGGCGGGTGGCCGACGCCGAACTCCTTTACGTGTCGCGGGGAAAGTTGGGCAAATCCAAGAGCCTCTGGACCCGCCTCATCAACTGGATCTGGTTCTGACGGGGCAGACCGTCGGCGAGAGGCAGGCATGGTAACGAAACGTCGGATGGCCGGTTGGCTCCTCTTGGGGGGAGCCGTCCTGGGGCAGGCGAGGACGGCCCAGGGCCAGGAGGCCAGGATCAGGGACCTGACCGTGGCAGGCCACGAGGTCCCGGTGCGCCTGGTGGGGTACGGGCTGGTGGTGGGCCTCGACGGTTCCGGAGACCGGGTCATCGGGGGGTTCAGCTCAGGGCACACGGTCCGTTCGGTGGCGAACCTCCTCCGCCGTTTCGACGTGGAGGTGCCCGAGGCTGTCCTCCGAACCCGGAACGTGGCGGCGGTCCTGGTCACCGCCGAGGTGTCCCCCTACCTCCGGCCGGGAGCCCGGTTCGAGGTCCAGGTCTCGTCGGTGGGGGATGCCACGAGCCTGCGGGGGGGGATCCTTTGGATGACACCCCTGGTTCCGGAGGTGGGGGCCGAGCCTGTGGCGACGGCTCAGGGACCCCTCCTCATGAGCGAAGGGGGCGACGGGACGCCCGGCCGTTACTACACGGTGGAGACGGCGGGTCGGATCCCCGACGGGGGGGTGTTGGAACGCCCGCTCCCCACCCCGCTCTTTGCCGAAACCACCGTGCTTTCTTTGAAAGAGCCCGATCTGTCCACGGCCCGGCGGGTGGCCGAGGCCATCGAAGCTCTGCTGGGCGAAGGCACGGCGGAGGTGCTGGATCCGGGGGCCGTGCGTCTGCACCTGGAAGGTCTTGCGGAAAGGGGCATGGCCCGGCTCCTGGCGGATATCGGAGACCTCGTGGTGGAGGCGGAGCGTCCGGCCCGGGTGGTCATCGATGCCCGGAACGGGACGGTGGTGGCGGGGGGGCAGGTCCGGGTGGGGGAAGCGGTGGTGAGCCACGGGGGTCTGACCCTCGCCGTGGGAGGCGGAGTGGAGGGGGGGGGAGGAACGCCTGGGGAACTCCGCATGCAGCCAGGCGTGAGCGTGCAGGAAGTTGCCGCGGCCCTTCACGCCGTGGCGGCCCCCCCCGCGGCCATCGCCGCAGTATTCCAGGCCCTCCGGGACGTCGGGGCCTTGCGGGCCCAGGTGGTGGTCCGATGACCCCCGTGGAGGGAAGGGGGGGGGTCGGACCCTCCGGCCGGCTGGTGGAGGCCCTCCGGGCCGGGCGGATCCAGGGGGAGGAGGCCCGGCTCCGGGCGTCCTCCGATGCCTTGGAGGGGGTCTTCGTCCGGGAGCTGTTTCGGGCCATGAGGGAAACCGTCCCTGAATCGGCCCTCACAGGGGGAGGGTTGGGAGAGGAGATGTTCACCGCTCTGCTGGACGAGCACCTGTCGGAGGTGGCCGCGCTCCGCATGGGTCGGGGGGTCGGGGAGGCTCTGTATCGGCGCTTCGTGGCCCCGAAGGGGGGAGGATCGGAATGACCACGGTTGCTGCCCTCAAGGATCCCGTCCCGGCGGCCGGGGGGCAGGGTCGGCTGGCAGCCTTACTGGCGGAGGCCCTCCGGCGCGAAGGGAAACTCCTGGTGGACCTCCTGGAGGTTCTTCGGGTCCAGCGGGCGGCTGTGGCCCGCGACGATCTGGCGGCGGTGGACGAGAGCGTCTTCGCCGCCCAGAGGATCTTTCGGACCTTGGCCGAGGCCCGGAAGCAGCGCTTGGGGCTTTACGAGGCCATGGGATTGCCCCGGGAGACCTCTTTGGGGGACTTGGACGGCCTACTGGGTCCTTGGATGCGGGAAGACCTGGCCTCCGCCCGGAGCCGCCTGCAGGAGATCGCAGGGGAACTTGCCCGGGAGCTGGCGGTGAACCGTATGGTTCTCGAAGGGGCCCTGGCAGCCTGTGACGAGCTCGTGCGCCTGTATCGCCACGGCCCCGAGGGTGCCGGAACCGCCGCCTATGACCTCCGACCGAACCGGCCGGCCCCTTCGGGCCCGGCGGGAACCCTTTTGGACAGGCAGGCCTGACATGCCCTCCCTCGGCACCATCCTTTCCGTGGCTTCCACCGGGCTTCGGGCGCACCAGGAAGCCATCAACGTCACCGCGCACAACATCGCCAACGCCTCCTCCTCCGGCTATTCCGTCCAGCGCCCGGTGCTGACGGCCTTGTCGCCCCTGCGGACCCCTGGGGGCGTGTTCGGCACGGGAGTGAGGATCCCGGACGTACAGCGGCTCCGGGATACCTACCTGGATGCGGCCTACCGCAAGGAGGCCTCCCTGGTGGCCGGCGAGGAAGCCCGGGCGGGGGTCCTGGGGCAGATCGAAACCCTTCTGGGCGAGCCGGGGGAGGGTGGGCTGGGCAACCTCCTGGATCGGTTCTTTTCGGCATGGAGCGCCCTGGCCACCCATCCCACCAGTGCCGCAGCCAGGCAGGGAGTGGTGGACCAGGGGGCCCTCTTGGCCGGGCGCCTGCGGGGTCTTGCGGCGGGATTGGACCGGTTCCGCCAAGACGCCCAGGAGCGCTTGATGGCGGCGGTGCGGCGAGGCAACGAGCTGGCGGCGGAGATCGCCCACCTCAATCGGGAGATCACCGCGGCCGAGGCCGGGGGTCACACAGCGGGGGACCTCCGGGATGCCCGAGACCGGGCTCTGGACGAGATGGCCACCCTTTTGCCCGTACAGGTCGTGGAGCGGGAAAACGGGAGCGTAGGGGTTCTGGCCAACGGCCTTTCCATGGTGGACGGGGCTTCCCACACCCCTCTGGAAATCCGGGTGTCCGGGGGGGTTGTGGGGGTGGGGTTGGTGGGACGACCGGGACTCGTGGGGTTGGAGGGGGGGGCGGTGGCGGGTCTCCTCCGGCTGTTGAACCAGGACCTTCCCCACCTTCGGGCACGCCTGGACGAGTTGGCGGCCGCTCTGGTGGCCGAGGTCAATGCCGTCCACCGGACGGGTACCACCCCCGAGGGGAGCACGGGTGTGGATTTCTTCGACCCCGCAGGGGTCACGGCGGCTTCCATTTCCCTTTCGTCCGCCGTGGCTGCGAGCCCCAGGCTGGTGGCTGCGGGGACGGGGGGGGCCGCCGGGGAGTATCGGGCGGGGGTCAACGACGTGGCCCTGGCTTTGGCGGCACTTCGGGACACGGTGTCGCCCTCCCTGGGGCATACCTACGGGGAGCATCTCCGAGGGCTGGCCACCGGCCTGGGGTTCGCCTTACGTTCTTCCCTGGACCTTGTGGAGGTCCACCGAACCCTTCGGGAGCAGGCCGAGATGCGTCGCTCCAGCTTCAGTGGAGTGTCCACCGACGAGGAGCTGGTGCGCCTCATGGAATTCCAGACGGCCTACGCCGCGGCGGCCCGGGTGATCACCGCGGCCCAGGAGATGCTGGAAACCCTGGTGCGGCTCTAGCCCTCCCGAAAGGCCTGGCACGGCACGGTCCCGGGGAGACGGCGCCATGCTCATCCTCTCGAGGAGAGTGGGGGAGGCGATCCTCCTGGACGGGGGGGTGCGGATCGTAGTTCTGGGGCTGGACGGGGGAGGCGTACGCCTGGGAATCGAGGCGCCGCCCTCCGTGGGCATCGTCCGGGAAGAAGTCGCCCTTCGGATCGCCGAGGAGAACCTCCGGGCCGGCGCCACCGAGGAGGCCAGGCGGTGGCTTCAGACGCTGGGAGAACCGTCCCCCTCCGCTCCCCCCCCCGAGCCCTCCGGTGGGAAGGCGGATCCCGAGGCCGGCGGGAATCGCAGGTAGAGCCGGAAGGACCCCTGGTCTCCCGTTCCTCTCCCCACGGAGACCCCGTAGCAGCCGAGGACCCTCCGTGCCCTCGCCGGAAGGATCTCTCCCCCTAGCGGCCGGAAGAAGGCGGTGGAGCCGGGGACGGCCTCTCCCGTTGCCTGGGGGTCCGGGTCCCCTCCCTGCAGGGTGACCAGGAGGGCTCCCCCCTTCCCCCGGGCTTCGACCCGGAGGACCGCCCGCCGGGAGCAGGAACGGGCGAGGCCCGCCATGAGGATGGCCACCGCCCTGAAGAGGAGGGTCCGATCCCCCCGGATGGGGGGCGCACCGCCCTTGGCCTCCACTTCGATGCGGAGCCCCTCCATCCCCGGCAGAGACTCCACCACCCTTGCGGCGGGGCCGAGGAGGTCCAAGGGGGTGAGGAGTTGGGGGGCCTCCATCCGATCCACCAGGAGGCCCAGCAACTCGGCGGTTCGCTCCAGCCGGCCCGTTTCTTCCCGCAGGACCTCCCACGCCATGGCGGGTTCCCAGCTTTCCCCGAGGTAGGCAAGACCCCCCAGGGTGGAGACCCGACCGCTGAGGTCGTGGCAGACCCTGCGGAGGATCCCTTGCCGGAGGACCCGCCATCCGGCCCGGTCCAGCAGTTTGAGGAGGGACGCCCGGGAAGGGGGTGAGGCCTTCATGCCGGCAGCCGGAAGAAGGAAAGGGTGAAGGCCAGCCTTTGCACGCCCTCCAAGTTTTCGATGGATGGGGGGGGTTCGGCAAGGCGGCCCCCCGCCCCGGCTCCCCCCTTTGTCCGGGGAATCCCGACTGGCCCTCGGGAGGAGAACCCTCCCCGACGGGCCACCCGGCGCCCCGGGGGGAAGCTGTCCGCTCTGCCGTCCCCTCCAGTTTTCCGGGGGTGCGCCGATACTCTCCCCTGGGGTTACCGTGCCCCTCGCCGATTCTGGGACGTGTTCACCGGTCAGCCGGGGGTGGCGTCGTGCTGATCCTTGTCGGGATGGTGGTGGTCCTCGGGAGCGTCGTGGTGGGCTACACCATGCACGGAGGGAACCTGGCGGTCCTGATGCAGATCAACGAGTACATCGTCATCGGCGGCGCCGCCTTCGGGGCCCTGCTGGTGGGGAACAAACCCTCGGTGGTGAAGGGGGTGTTCACCCAGAGCCTGGCCCTCCTGAAGCCGAATCCCTACGGCCACCAGGCGTTCCGGGAGCTTTTGCAGGTCCTCTACGAGATCTTCTACGCCGCAAGGAAAGACGGCTTGGTGGGGATCGAAAACCACGTGGAGGAGCCTGAAAAGAGCGAACTCTTCCAGCGCTATCCCACCTTCTATCGAAATCGCCAGGCCATGGCCTTCCTCTCCGACACCCTGAAGGTCCTGCTGACGGGGGCGGTGGACGATCACCACCTGTCGGAGATCTTGGAGCTGGACCTGGAAAAACAGCACCATGAAGCCCTGCAGGTCTCCCAGGCCCTGGCCCGTCTGGCCGACGCCCTGCCGGGGTTCGGAATCGTGGCGGCCGTGCTGGGGGTGATCATCACCATGGGCAAGATCGGAGGTGCGGCGGCGGAGGTAGGGCAGTCCGTGGCAGCGGCCCTGGTGGGGACGTTCCTGGGGGTTCTTTTGGCTTATGGGGTGGTGGGCCCCCTGTCCCAAGCCATCGCCGGGCGGGTCAAAGCGGAGGAAGCCTACATGGCCTGCATCAGGACGGCCCTGCTTTCCTTCGCCCGGGGAGACCCGCCCATCACCTCGGTGGAGTTCGCCCGCCGGAACATCGAGCCGGAGGACCGTCCCTCTTTCGCCGAGCTGGAAGATCTGACCCGTCGTAGGGGGAAGGCCGCATGAATTCGGAAGAAAAGAAGATCGTGGTGGTGAAAAAGAAGAAGGGGGGCCACGACCACCCCCACGGCGGTGCCTGGAAAGTGGCCTACGCCGACTTCGTCACCGCCATGATGGCCTTCTTCCTGGTCATGTGGATCATGGGGATGGACCAGGGGGTGCGGGATCTGGTGGAGGGATATTTCACCAACCCCATCGGCTTCAAACGGGCTTTTTCCGGGGGGAGCAATCCCACCAGCACCGGGGTCGA
>JAUQOX010000377.1 GCA_030550695.1 Gemmatimonadota bacterium
ACGGTGGTGGTCTATGGTGAGAACCCCCTGTATACCGCACGCCTTTGGATGACCCTGGATGTCTTGGGAGTGGGCGCAAGGCCCCCCCTGTTCCTGGACGGGGGCCTCCAGGTCTGGCGGGCCGAAAGCCGCCCCCTCACCGCCCAGGTGCCCGACGTGCCCATGGGGAAAGTTTCCTTGCGGCCCGATTCCGCGAGACTTGTGGAGGCGGAGTGGATTCTGGCGCGGCTAGGGCACGAAAACCTCTCCCTCCTGGACGGGCGTGTTCCCGCACAGTTCGAAGGGGAGGAGGGGGGAAGGGAAGGTACCGTTCGCGCCGGCCGCATCCCCGGTGCAGGTAATCTGCCGTGGGAGCTCCTGGTGGAGTCCCCGGAAAGGCCTCGGTTCCGCCCCCTCGAGGAGCTGGCGGCACTCTTCGAGGGCGCCGGTGCAAAGACAGGGAATACGGTGGTGGCCTACTGTGGGGTCGGGCTCAGGGCCAGCGCCCTTTATCTCGTAGGACGCTTGCTCGGCCGGGACACCCGCCTCTACGACGGATCATGGACCGACTGGGGATCGCGTCCGGATTTCCCGATCATGCCCAGGAGAACCGTAAAGTAAGGGGGCCGCCGTCTTCCCCATGTCCCGAGAGGGCCACGTCCCCGGATTGCGTGGAGGGACCGCCGCCAGGCGTGTCCCTCTCTTCCTGGATCCGAACCTCCTTGTGGTCTACGGCATCACCCTGATGCCGGTGATGGCGGTCAGCGGGGTAGCCCCTGCTTTTCCTGCGGTAGCCGAAGCGCTCTCGGTGCCGCCGGAATCCACCGGACTCCTCATCACAGCCTTCACCTTGCCGGGAATCCTGCTGGCGCCGTTTCTCGGCATCCTGGCGGATCGATGGGGTCGCAAGCAGGTGATCCTGCCCGCCCTTGTCCTCTTTGCCTTGGCCGGCGCAGCCTGCGCATGGGCTGAAGATCTCCGCACCCTCCTGGCCTTGCGGTTCCTTCAGGGGTTGGGAGGTGCTTCCTTGGGATCTCTCAGCGCCATTGTGGTGGGTGATCTCTTCCAAGGCCGCGAGCAGGTCAAGGCCATGGGATACAACGCCGCCACCCTCAGCCTCGGTTCCACCGTGCTCCCCTCGTTGGGCGGAGCCTTGGCCCTGTGGAGCTGGCGGGCCCCTCTGGCGCTCCCTCTGGTGGCCCTCCTCGTGGCGGCTGCGGTGGCCTGGCGTCTCGAGGCCCTCCCCACCCCCACCGGGAAGCCCTTCCGCGCTTACCTGCGGGAAGCGGCAGGGGCCATGGGTGCGCGCCCTCTGCCTGGGCTCTATTTCTCTTCTTTGGTCACCTTCATCGTTCTCTACGGCGCCTACACCGTCTTCATCCCCATCCTGCTGCACCAGCGGTTCGAGTGGTCACCCTTGGCCATCGGTCTGACCCTCAGCGGAGGTTCCTTCACCACCGCCGTCACGGCCATCACCCTGGGTTTCCTCGCCGGACGCTACATTCCTCAACGGCTGGTGATCACCGCGTTCCTCCTCTATGGTCTTGCTTTCGCCAGCATACCTCTCGCCCCTTCGGGCTCGCTGGTGGCCTTGGGAGTTGCCCTGGTGGGCGTGGCCCAGGGCCTCAACTATCCCGTGGTCCTCAGTCTCCTGGCCACCTTGGCCCCCGACGACCGAAGAGGGGTCGTGGTCTCTGTGAACGGCACGGTAATCCGCACCGGGCAAACCTTAGGCCCTCTGCTGGCCGGGGGCGTCTATGCCATGGGGGGAATGACCGGGGTGTTTCTCTCGGCCGCCGGTCTCTGCGCTGCCGTTTTCTTGGGTCTTGCCCGTCTTCTGGCCGTTCCTTCCGGTTCTCCTCGAAAAGGGGAAGGCAAGCCCTAGGGAGGTCGGATCCTCCCCACGACTCGCCTTCTCCCCTCCGCCCCCCGATTCCGGAGGGCGCACCGGCCAAGCTTTCTCTTACTTCTTCGCGGGCGCCTTCTTGGGGGACGACTTCTTGGCCGGAGCCTTGGTGGTCTTCTTGGCCGGGGCCGCCTTCTTGGCGGCTAGAGTCCGCTTGGCAGCCGTCGTCTTCCTGGCCGGCGCCTTCTTGGTGGCGGCCTTGGCGGCGGTCTTCTTCGCGGCCGGCTTCTTGGCACCGGCGGCCTTGGCAGCCGTCAGATCGGA
>JAUQOX010000094.1 GCA_030550695.1 Gemmatimonadota bacterium
AGCCTTCAGCCCACCCCGGCCCAGGTGGGCCTCAACGTGTACGATCCGGTCACCTTGAAGACCACGCCGGCGGCCCAGGCGGAGGTCCGACCGGTCCCCCCCATCCGGGAGAGCTACACGGAAACCTTCGAGCTGGGATGGCAGGGGGTCCTGGGTAACCAGCTCCGGGTCATGGCGGACGTCTATCGGGCCAAGATCACGGATTTCACCTCTCCCCTGACCCTCACCACCCCCCTGATCCTCCTGAACGGCCAACAGGTGGCCGCCTTCATCCAAACTCCCATCGTCACCGCCCTGACCCAGCAATACATTGCCGCGGGTCTCCCCCCCTCCGAGGCCCAGACCAGGGCCTTGGCCGATGCCCAGACTCTGGTGCCCCAGTTGGCCACAGCCTTGGGATCGGTCCCGGTGGGGGTCGTTTCTTCGCCGGAGGTGGCCGCGAAGGGGGCCGACCTGGTGGTGACCTACCTCAACATGGGAGGGCTGGAATACTGGGGGGGAGACCTGGCCTTCACCTGGTTCGCCACCGACAAGTGGACGGTGACCGGGACGTACTCTTTTGTCAGCGAGGATTACTTCCGGGTGGATGGGGTCATCCCCGGGACCAAAGAGCCCGTTGCCCTGAACGCACCCAAGCACAAGGGCACCCTGGGGTTGGGCTACCGGGACGTGGCCCGGGGATTCAACGCCGAGGCCCGTGTCCGGTTCCACTCGGAGTTCCCCGCCATGAGTGCAGGCTACAGCGGAACCAAATGCCTCTTGCGGTCGGGGGAGCAGCCCGGCTTGTTCGATCAGGACTGCGTGGCTCAGGCCACCCTGGTGGATCTCAACGCAGGCTATCTCATTCCCCGTACCCGGGCCACCGTCCAGCTCACCGTCAGCAACCTCTTCGACAAGCCCTATCGTAGCTTCGTGGGGGTTCCGGATATCGGGAGGTTTGCCCTGTTGCGGGTCAAGTACGACCTATTCTGACCGGAGGCCTCGGCCCCCCTGGACTCTTCTGCCGGTGGGGTCCGAGGCTCCCGGAGTTTGGAGGGGTCATGCCAGGACCCACTCCCTCCCGGAGGGATCGGCATCGCGTCATCCTGGAACTGGTTCGGAGCCACCGCATCGCCAGCCAGGAAGAGCTTCGGGAGCATTTGTCCCGGAGGGGCTTCCGGGTCACCCAGGCCACCCTCTCCCGTGACCTGAAAGATCTTCGGGTGGCCAAAATCACGGGCTCCGACGGTCTGCCCCGCTATGCCCTGCCGGAGGAGGGGGAACGAGCCCCTGCCCTGGACCGGATCCTGCCGACCTTGTTCGTCTCGGCCGAGGGTACCGGAAACCTCCTGGTGGTGAAGACCCGCTCGGGGGGGGCGCAACCCGTGGCCCTGGGGATCGACCGGGAGGGTTGGCCCGAGGTGCTGGGGACCATCGCCGGCGACGATACCATCCTGGTGATCCTCCGGGAGGCGTCTGGTCTGGAGGAGGTGCGGCGTCGGATGATGCGGCTGGCCCGGGGTGAATCGTAAGGGACCATGCAGGGGCCCGTTCCCCCTTGACGACCAAAGATTCCTGTGCATAATTATGCGGAAAGTTCGGGGTGGGGTGGGCGGATTTCGGGCTGGAGCTTTGGGCTCCGTAGCAAGCACCTTGGCGGGAGGTGCCCCCGGGTCCGTCGCCCCACCCCTTTTCTTCATGGCATAGCGAGGCATGGTTATGCAAGCCAACCAAGGGGGCGCCCTTTGGGGTGGGCGATTTCGGCAGTCCATGGCGCCGGACATGGCCGAGCTCAACCGAAGCCTGCCGGTGGACCGACGCCTGTGGAAGGAAGACATCCGGGCCAGCCAGGTCTGGGCCCAGGCTCTGGGGAGGGCGGGGGTCCTGACTCCGGCGGAAGTGGAGACGCTGGTCAAAGGCTTGGACGCCGTGGCCCGAAGGATGGCGGCAGGGGGGGGGGAAGGGGAACCGGACGAGGACATCCACTCCCTGGTGGAAAGGTGGCTTTATGAAGAGGTGGGGGCACTGGCAGGGAAGCTCCACACCGGGCGCTCCCGGAACGACCAGGTAGCCACCGATTTCCGCATGTGGGGGATGCAGGCGGGAGCGCGCCTCCGGGAGGAGCTGGACCGCCTCCTGGAGGCTTTGCTCCTGTTGGGGGAGGACGGGGTGGATCGGATTTTGCCTGGCTATACCCACCTCCAACAGGCCCAGCCCATCCGCGCGGCCCATTGGGCTTTGTCCCATGTTTGGGCGTTGCTCCGGGACCGGGAGCGGATTCGCCTGGCGGAAGAGCAAGCTGCGGTCCTCCCCCTTGGGTCGGGTGCCCTGGCCGGTTGTGCCTTTCCGGTGGACCGCCAATGGTTGGCGGAGGCCCTGGGCTTCCGGGCGGTATCCCCCAACAGCATGGACGCGGTGGCGGATCGGGATTGGGCGGTGGAAATGGCCTTCGCCGGGGCCCTCCTGGGGGTGCACCTTTCCCGCCTTGGGGAGGATCTCGTGCTCTTTTCCACCCGGGAGTTCGCCTTCCTGCGGTTGAGCGATGCCTACAGCACCGGTTCCAGTCTCCTTCCCCACAAGCGGAACCCCGACGTTGCGGAGCTGGTCCGGGGCAAGGCCGGTCGTCTGGTGGGAAACCTCGTGGCGCTCCTCACCGTCCTGAAAGGTCTCCCCTCGGGTTACAACCGGGACCTCCAGGAAGACAAAGGGCTTCTGTTCGATACGGTGGACACCCTCCTGCTGGTCCTCCCCGCCTTGGCGGGCGCCCTCGCCACGGCGCAGTTCGTTCCGGAAGGGCAAAGGGCCCCCCTGGCCCCTGAACTGCTGGCCACAGATGTGGCGGACTATCTGGTACGGAAAGGGGTGCCCTTTCGGGAGGCCCACGAGGTCGTAGGGCGGGCCGTCCGTCTGGCGGAGGATGAGGGACTTACCCTCGCCACCTTGGGCTTGGAGCGTTTACGCTCCCTCCACCCCGCCTTCGACAGGGATGTCGAGGGGGTTTTTTCGTGGGAGGCTTCCGTGGAGGCCCGGGGCGTCCCGGGAGGGACGGCCAGGAGGGCCGTCCTCTCCCAACTTTCCGAGGCCCGGAGGGCTATTCGGCGCTGACCCGGGACCCGCCGTCCGCCGGAGGAGCCGCCTGCGGAGGACCCTGGGCCAGGCGGCGACCTGCGGCTGCCACGAAGGGGGCCAGGCCGTCCATGAGGGCTCCGAATTCCCCGAAGTCCAGGCTCTGTTCACCGTCGGACCAGGCCTCCTCGGGACGGGGGTGAACCTCCACCAGGAGACCGTCGGCTCCGGCGGCGGCCGCCGCGAAGGATAAGGGCGGGACAAGATCCCTCCGGCCGCCCCCATGGCTCGGGTCGGCCAGGACCGGGAGGTGGGTTTCCCGCTTCAAGACCGGAATGGCCGCGAGATCGAAGGTGTTGCGGGTGGCGGTCTCGAAGGTACGGATCCCCCTCTCGCAAAGGATCACCTGGAGGTTCCCCTGGGCCATGACGTATTCGGCCGCCAGCAGGAGGTCGGTCACGGTGGCCCACATCCCCCGCTTCAGGAGGACGGGCCGCCTTGTGCGACCCACTTCGGAGAGGAGGGGAAAGTTCTGCATGTTCCTGGAGCCGATCTGCAGGGCATCGGCATACTCCGCCACCAGCTCCACCTGCCGGGGGTCCATGACTTCGGTGACCACCGGAAGCCCGGATTCCCTGCGGGCTTGGGCCAGGATGGCCAGGCCCTCTTGCCCGAGACCTCGAAAGGAGTAGGGTGAGGTCCTGGGCTTGAAGGCCCCGCCCCGGAACCCTCGGGCACCCCGGGAGGCCACAAAGCGGGCGGTGGCCAAGGTGGTCTCCTCCGTCTCCACGGAGCAGGGGCCCGCCACCACCACGAACTCCGCACCTCCCACCTGGACCGGCCCCAGGGGGACGGTGGTGGAGGCGGCGGCGAACTCCCGGCTGGCCAGTTTGTAGGGCTTCAGGACGGGGTGGACCGCCTCCACCCCAGGGAAGCGCAGAAGCGGCAGGTGGCGCAGGCGCTCTTCGTCGCCGATGCAACCGATGATGACCCGGGCCACACCCCGGGAAATGTGGGTCCGCAGGCCCATGGCCTCCACCCGCTCGCGGATCTGATCGATCTCGTCTTCGGTGACACCCGGTCGGGTCACGATGATCATGGAAGAACTCCTGGTCCGGTGGTGGGCCCCCCGCTCTACCGGGAAATCCCAGGAGCAAAAAAGGCTCCCGGGAATCCGGGAGCCCGAGGGAGAGGAAGGAAAGAAGCGCTAGGGTCTCCGTGCCGCTCCTCGCCCCACCCCCAGGCTCCGGGGCCTGGGATAATAGCCGTAAGAACAGCGACCACGGCGGCGGCAGGGCGACATGATGACCATAGCACTGAAAAACTGGGGTCTCGCCGTCGGCCGTACAAGGGGGGGGCGGCCTTTCCAGAGGGGTGGGATGCGCCGGGCAAGACCACCCCGTGGCTCCGGGGGGCAGCGGCGACCCCTGCCCCCTCCGGCGGCCCTGGCCCCTACCCGGGCCCTGGCCCTACATTCCTGCCCGTTCCTTCAGGTACGGCTCCAGGATGGCGGGAGTAGGAGCAGATTGCCAGGACGAGACGATCCCGACAAAGGCAAGGAGGCTGTAGGCCGCCGGGCTGCCGCCCTGGTGGAGCCGGGCATGCGGCTGGGGTTGGGGACCGGGAGCACGGTGGAGCATTTCCTCCTGGCGCTGGCGGCCAGGTTGAGGAGGGGTGAGCTTGAGGGCCTCGTGGGGGTGGCCACCTCCCGGCGGACGGAGGAGCGGGCACGGGCCTTGGGACTGCCCTTGGCGGAGCTCCCTGCCGTGGGTGAGCTGGATCTGGCGGTGGACGGGGCCGACGAGGTGGATCCGAACCTGAACCTCATCAAAGGGGGGGGAGGGGCTCTCCTGCGGGAGAAGATGGTGGCCCAGGCAGCCCGACGCTTCGTGGTCATCGTGGACGAAGGGAAGCTCGTGACCCGACTGGGGACCCGGGGACCCTTGCCTGTGGAGGTGATCCCCTTCGCTTGGGAGGTGCACCTTCCCTTTCTTCGAGCTCTGGGAGCCCGGCCCGTGCTGCGGAGGGTCGGGGACGGAACTCCTTTCGTGACGGACAACGGCCACTTCGTGCTGGACTGTACGTTTCCGGGAGGAGTCCCCGACCCTGACGGATTGGAAGAACGTCTGGCCCGGCGTGCGGGAATCGTGGAATCGGGCTTGTTCGTGGGGCTGGCCCGGGAGGTCTGGGTGGGCAGTGTCCACGGCGTGCGATGCCTGTTGTCGTCGTCCGGAGGGGCTGGTGGAGGCCGGTAGGGAAACCGTTAGGGCCCGCCGGCGCCGGCACGGCCCCGGGCGTACCCTGCCTGGATTCCGGGTCCATCCGGATGCACGAACCGTAAACACCCGTGGCCCCGCCCGTCCGGCAGGAAACCGCACCTTCGGCGGGACGGGCGGGGGAAGGACCCGGCGGTCATGAAGGAGGAAGGTGGGGTTCCCGTTCGGGTTGGTGGTGGAGGATCGGCAATCCTTCTGGCTCCCTCCATCCTTTCTGCGGACTTCGGCCGTCTTGCGGAGGAGGTCCGGGCGGTGGAGGAGGCGGGAGCCCACTGGATCCACGTGGATGTGATGGACGGCCATTTCGTCCCGAACCTCAGCGTCGGGCCTGCCGTTACCCGGGCAGTCCGTGCGGCTACCCGCCTCCCCCTCGACGTCCACCTCATGGTTCGGCATCCCGACCGCTTCCTCGAGGATTTCGTGGCCGCCGGTGCCGATCGGATCACCGTTCATCAGGAGGCCTGTGTCCATCTGCACCGGACCGTCTCCCGGATTCGTGAGCTGGGGGTCGAGCCCGGGGTAGCCCTGAACCCCGCCACCCCTGTGGAAACCCTGCGAGAGATCCTCCCCCTGGTGTCCCTCGTACTCATCATGACCGTGAACCCCGGCTTCGGCGGCCAGAGCTTCATCTCGGGCTCGCTGGGGAAGATCCGGCGGGCCAGGGACCTTCTGGCCGCGGAAGGGTTGGGGGGCATCCACCTGCAGGTGGACGGCGGGATCGGTCCCACCACGGCGCCGGGGGTGGTGGAAGCGGGAGCCACCGTCCTGGTGGCGGGTTCTGCGGTGTTCGGATACCATGGGGGTGCCGCGGAGGGACTCCGCTCCCTGGCGGCGGCCGTTTCCTCATTTCGCCACGGCTGGAGGGCTGTGTGAGCGAGCGACCGGTGGTGGATCGGGCGGCTTTGGGACGGCTCCGGGAGTGGGGAGGAGCGGACCTTCCCCTGAAGATGATCGCCTTGTTCCTGGAACATGCCCCGCAGCGGATGGAACAGATCCGTCGAGGCGCGGAGCAGGGCGAGCTCCGGACCGCCGAAATGGGGGCCCACTCCTTGAAGTCCACTTCGGGGAACGTGGGGGCCCTGGAGTTATCCGGTCTTGCCGCCCAGGCCGAGGATCTTGCGCAGGCGGGTGACGTGAAGGCCCTGGCCGCCCTGCTTCCGCGGATGGAGAGGGCACTGGAGGAGGCCCGACGGGAACTCGAAACCCTGCTGGAGGGGGGGGAAACATGAAGCCGAGGATCGCCGTGGTGGAGGACAACCCCGACAATCGTCTGCTGGTTCGAGCCCTCCTCGAGCCGGCCTATGAGGTGGTCGAGTACGAGACAGGTCCGCAATTCCTTGCCGATCTGGACCACCGGCGACCCGGCTTGGTCTTGCTGGACATTTCCCTGCCCGAAATGGACGGGGTGGAGGTCCTGCGGTGGATCCGGAGCCAGGAAGGCCTCCGGGGCCTCCCCGTGGTAGCCCTCACCGCCCACGCCATGGCCGGGGATCGAGAAAAATATCTTTCGCTGGGATTCGACGACTACCTCTCCAAGCCTATCGTGGACGACGAGCACCTCTTGGAGCTGGTAAGGCGGTGGGTGGGTCCTGAGGCGTGAGTCCCCGGCGGGGCCCTTGCAGGAAAGACCTGGCGATGGCTGCGGCTAGCCGGAACCCCCTTGACCTTCCCCCTTACCGCGACGACCGGACGGTGGGGCGGACGTCGGTCTATTTCCTCGTGTTCTTGGCCCTTTTCGTAGGGGCAGCGACCCGGGGCCCCGGCTTGGCTGTGGGTCCGGGCTTCTACAGTCACCTCCACGTCCTCACCACTTTCGTGGCTCTCATGGTGGGGGCTTTGGCCCTGGTACGGTTCTACTCCAAGAAACAGGGGGAATTCCTTTTCCTGGGAACCGGCTTTCTGGGGACTTTCTTCCTGGACAGCTTCCACGCCGCGGTCAGCGCCGGGCTTCTCGGTCCATGGTCGGACGAGGAGCGGGCCCACGTGGCCAGCTGGAGCTTTTCCGCATCGGCGACGTTCCTCGGCCTGTTCCTTCTGGTGAGCTACCTGAGTTGGAGAAGGGAAGCCGCAGGCAAAGAGCAAGAGCCTCTGAGGGAAGGGCCCGTCTACCTGACGGCTCTCCTTCTGACCGCTCTCATTTTCGGACTCTTCCTGGTCTTTTTCGACCTCTTCCCGGTCACCGAGGCCCTCTACCCGGAACTGGCGGTCCACCAGCCGGCCGAATGGGTGGCAGCGTTCTTTTTCCTGACGGCCCTGGTGGGGTATCTGGCCAAAGGGCACTGGCGGGTGGAGATCCTCGAGCATTGGCTGGTCTTGGCCCTGCTGTTGTCCTTCATGGCCCACGGCGCGTACATGGCCTTTGCCGCGGGACCGGGCGACGGCAAGTTCGTCCTGGCCCAGCTCCTGAAACTGGCCGGCTACGGCGCCGTGTTGGTGGGCCTGTTGTCCAACGTCTACGTCACCTACCGCCGGGAGGAGGCTGCGTCGGAAGCCACCCGGGAGGCCAACGCGGCCTTGGCCCGGGAAGTGGACATCCGCCGACGTGCGGAAAAGGTCCTCCAGGAAAGCGAGGAACGGCTCCAGGACTTTCTGGACAACGCCCACGACCTTATCCAGAGCATCGCGCCCGACGGCAGGATCCTCTACGTCAACCGGGCTTGGGAGACCACCCTGGGCTACCGCGGCGACGAGCTGAAGGGCCTGAATTTCTTTGACCTCCTCCATCCTTCCTGCCGCGAAAACTGCCGCCAACGGCTCCAATCGGTGCTTTCCGGCCAACCGGTGCCGGACATCGAGCTGGAGTTGCTGGCCAAGGACGGGCGGGTGGTGCGTTGCCGGGGGAGCGCCAATGCCCGCATCCAAGACGGGGTGGCGGTGGCCATCCGCAGCATTTTCCGCGACGTTTCCCAGGAAGTGGAGGCCCGTAGGGCCCTGAGTGCCTTCCAGGCCAACCTCCAGGCCCTGGTGGAGAACACCGGTGACTGGATCTGGTCGGTGGACCGGTCGTTCCGATTGATCACCTTCAACACGGCCTTTTCCATGGCCCTGGAGGTGAGCCTGGGCCGTGCGCCCAAGGTAGGGGACAGTCCTGAAGATTGCTTCGCCCCCCACGACGCTTCGTGGTATCGGGAAATGTACGGGAAGGCCCTGAAGGGTGCGGCTTTCTCGGAACTTCGCGATGAGGAGATTGCCGGTCAGGTCCGGAGCTTCGAGTTCTCTTTCAACCCTATCCGGGAAGCGGGAGGCATTACCGGAGTGGCGGTGTTCGGGCGGGATGTGACGGCTCGCCGGCGTACCCAGTTGGCCTTGCGGATGGCCAAGGAAGAAGCCGAACGGGCCAATCGGGCCAAGAGCCAGTTCCTGGCGAACATGAGCCATGAGCTCCGCACCCCGCTGAACTCGGTGATCGGGTTCACGAACATTCTCCTCAAGAACCGCGGCGGGAACCTCACCGAGCAGGATCTCGTTTTCCTGGAGAGGATCTCCGCCAACGGGCGCCACCTTTTGCAACTCATCAACGAGATTCTGGACCTGGCAAAGATCGAATCCGGACGGATCGAGGTCGAGTGGCAGGAAATCGACCTGGGTGAGCTGGTGGAGCAGACGTTGGCTCAGCTGGAGGGTCAAGTCCGGGACAAACCGGTCGTTTTGCGCGCTGAGGTCCCGCCGGGACTGGCCCCCTTCCGGACGGATCCCGCCAAGCTCAAGCAGGTCCTCATCAACCTGGTGGGAAACGCCATCAAGTTCACCGAGCAAGGGGAGGTGGTAGTAAGGGTGAGGGTGGGAGCGGACGGGGGTCGCCCGACCGCCATCCAGGTCCAGGATACCGGCATAGGGATTCCCGCCGACCGGCTGGGAGCGGTCTTCGAGGCGTTCCAGCAGGCCGACGACAGCACCAGTCGAAAGTACGGCGGCACAGGGCTGGGGCTGACCATCTCCCGCTCCCTTTGCGAACTCATGGGTTACCAGCTCACGGTGGCCAGTGAGGTCGGCAAAGGCTCGGTGTTCACCATCCACCTGTTCCAAACGCCGGCGCGGAGCCGGCCGGAAGAGGAGTTGGAGGAGGAAGGGGGGATGGTGGCCGCCAGGGGGAGCCGACTGCTGGGTGGTGAGGAGGGACCGGCTGGAGTCGGGACCCTCCTGGGGCGTGCGCCGAAGGTTCTGGTCATCGAGGACGACCCCGATTCCAGAATGCTGGTGGCTCATCACCTGGAGGAATTGGGGTGCAGGGTACTGGAGGCCGCGTCGGTGTCGGAGGGGTTGCGCATCGCCCGGGAGCAGGCGGTGGACCTGGTCACCTTGGACCTGATGATGCCTGGAAGGACCGGCTGGTCCGCCCTGAGGGAGTTCAAGGACGATTTGGCGCTCCGGGGAATCCCGGTGATCATCGTGAGTGTGTTGGGCGAGAAGGGTGAGCGTGGGGGGCTGTGGAGAGCTGCGGACATCCTGGCCAAGCCGGTGGAAAAGGAGCATCTGGAGCGGGCGTTGCGGAGGCTTCTGGATCCGGCACGGCGTCGGACGATCCTGGTGGTGGAAGAGGAGGGGGCCCCGTCGGAAGAGGGTTGGGTGGAGGAGCTGGAGCGGGCCGGGTACAAGGTCCTCTGCCGCCCGTCCCTGGAACAGGCGGAGGAGGAGTTGGGAGGGGATCTGGACGGTGTGGTTCTGGATGTGAAGGGCGAAGTGGATCGGGTTCAGGGTTTCTTGGCCCACGGGCGAATGCAGAAAGGTTGCTCCGGTCTGCCGATTTTCGTTTCCGTGGCTCCCGAGGCGGAAGCGGAGTTCCGACAGCGGTTGCAGGCTTTGGCGTCCATGGTCTTGCCGAGAACCCCAGGGTACCGCCGGCAATTGCTCCGCCTGTTGGCTCTGGCAATTCCCCCGACATGGGCTCCGGCGACTGCCGCGGAGCAGGGTTCTTCCTTGCGGATCGGCGAGTGAACACCTGGGGTTTGGGAGTTTTGGCCGGCCTCGGGGGGGGAGCGGTCTTGGGATGGCTGGCGGTGGGGCTGGGGGCAGGGGGGCGGGGAGGGCCGTCCTTCAGCCGAAAATTCTTCCACGTGGGGGTTTTTACGTTGGCGGCCGTGGTACACCTCCTGTGGGGCGGGGGCGGGATTCTGGGGTTCGGGGGGGGAGTGTCGGCTGTGCTCACCCTGGCCGTCTCCGGGCGGTGGGGCGGCAGACGGCTCCTGGAGGCCCTGGCAAGGGGAGGTAACGGCC
>JAUQOX010000378.1 GCA_030550695.1 Gemmatimonadota bacterium
TCACCGGGGGCGGCTCCCGTCGGGAGGTCGCTCCGGTAGCCCCGGGCCCGGAAAACGGAGTCGGCATAAGCCCTGGTGGTGTCGCCATAGTAGACCCGGCGCATGAAGGCACCCCAGACCGGGGCCGCATCCTGGCCTCCCGTGGCCCTGGGCCAGATGGTCGCGGGGCGGTCCATGCCGAACCAGACCGCCGCCAACAGATTGGGCGTGAAGCCGACGAACCAGACGTTGGTGGCTTCATTCGTGGTGCCGGTCTTCCCTGCCGCCGGGACCTCCCGGGGGAGTCGCCCCAGGTTCCGCACGTTGGCACCCGTGCCCTTTTCCACGGCGTCCTCCAGAAGGGAGACGAGGATCCTCGCGCTCAGAGAGTCCAACACCTGGGACTGCTCCGGCTGAGGAGCCCAGAGGGTGTCTCCCGTGGGACTGAGCACCCTCAAAATGGGTTGCGGCCGGACCCGCAGGCCTAGGGTGGCGAAGGCCCCGTAGGCCTCGGCCATCTGGATGGGAATGACTTCCATGGCCCCGATGGCCGTAGCCGGGTAGCGGTGGATGGGGGTGCGGATGCCCAGGCGCCGGGCGGTCTGGGCCACGGACTCCAGACCCACCTCCAGGGCCAGCTTGATGGCGATCATGTTCACCGATTTCCGGAGACCTTCCCGGATGGTGATGGGCCCCAAGAACTCGTCGTCGAAATTGGAGGGCCTCCATTCTTCCCCGCTCACCTGGGGAAGAACCACCGGAGCGTCCACCAACACGTGGGACGCCGGGATCCCGCTCTGGATGGCGGCGGCGTATACGAAGGGCTTGAACGCGGACCCGGCCTGTCGGAGGGCCTGGGTGGCCCGGTTGAACTTGGAGTGACGGAAGTCCCGCCCCCCCACCATGGCACGGACAGCCCCGGTGTGGGGATCCAGGGCCACCAAGGCCCCCTGGAGGTAGGGGGTGTCGTTGCCTTCGAAGGGCTCCGTCCGCTGGGCGAACTGTTCGTAGCGGGGGTGCCGAAAGCCCGGTCTGGATTCGATGGCCGCCCACCCTTCTTCCATGGAAAGCTGGGCGGCCCTCTGCATCTCCAGGTCGAGGGTGGTGTGGACGATGAGACCGCCCGTGTAGAGGCGGGGGCCGAAACGGTCGTCCAGGATCTGGCGGACCCATTCCTGGAAATAGGGGGCCTCACCTTCCCGGACCAGCGGCCGCTCCTGGGGAAGGGGCCAGGCTTTCCAGCGTTCCCCTTCTTCCCGGCTCAAGTAGCCTTCCCGGACCATGAGGTCCAGGACCAGGTTCCGCCGGGCCAGGGCATTCTCCGGGTTCCGGAACGGATTGTAGTAGGCGGGGCGATTGGGAATGGCCGCCAGCATGGCGGCTTCCGCCGGATTCAGTTCCGTGGCGTCCTTCCCGAAATAGTTCCGGGCCGCCGTCTGGATGCCGTACCACCCTCGGTCGAAATTGATCTGGTTGATGTAGGCTTCGAGAATCTGGTCCTTCGAGTAGGTTCTCTCCAACGCCAAGGCCACCTGGAGTTCCTTGAGCTTACGGGTGATCCGCTTCTCGAACCCGATGCTCTCGGAGAACATGTTCCGGGCCAGCTGCTGGGTGATGGTGCTTCCGCCCCCTGCTCGGCGACCCAGGAGGGCCCCCAGCCCCGGCACCCGCATGACGGCAGCCCTCAGGATTCCCCGGAGGCTGTAGCCCCGGTGCCGATAGAAATCCTGGTCTTCGATGGCCAGGAAGGCTTGGGGTACGTGGGGGGGAAGAGCGTCCAGGGCCACCGGGGTCCGCCGCTCGAGCCCGATCTCCGCGATGAGGCGGCCGTCGAAGCTGAGGAGCTTGCTGGTCTGGGCCGGCACCCAGGTGGAGATCTGGGCAATGGAGGGACAGTCGGCGCAGAGGTTCCTCCAGGCCCCGAGGAAAACCCCTGCGCCTGATCCAAGAAAGAAAAGGAAGACCGCCACCAAGAGGGGCCGGTACCCCATGGCCCTCCGGGGGGCGGTACCCTCGAAAGAACCGGCCTCGCCCATGCGTGGAAGATAGGCGGACGGCATGCACGAGGGAATCGGAACGGCACGGTCCGGCGCGCCTCTCAGGCCGAACACCTGTTTGGGAAGCGGGAAAAAAATCCTTGACAAAGCCCATGGCTCGGCCTATT
>JAUQOX010000095.1 GCA_030550695.1 Gemmatimonadota bacterium
TCCTCGGCCACCCCTCCTTCCACCGAGGCCGGCAAGACCAGATGGGTCTCGTGGGGGGCCAGCGCCCCCATGGCCTCTTCCCACGAACCCTCCGGGCTCCCGCTCCCGGGCCACCTGCCCGGGGTATCCACCACAACGACCTCACAATCTTCCAGGCGCGCCAGCGCGTCAGGGACATCCCTGCGGGTATAGACCACTTCCAAGGGCAGGCCGGCGATCTCCGCATAGGCTTGCAGTTCGTCCACCCCGCCTACCCGATAGGTATCCAAGGTGATGAACCCCACAGCCCGACCGCCGAACCCGTGGGGATTCAGGGCGAGTTTTACGGCCGTAAGGGTCTTCCCCCCGCCGGCAGGACCTACCAGGGCTACCACGAACGGCTTGGAGGGCCGCATCGCCCTTTGTTGTGCTCGTCTTTCCGTAATGCCCCCCATGCGCCTACGGTACTCCTCCACCTCCGCCACGGAAGTAGCCAGGATCTCCACCCAAGACCCGCCCTCGGCCTCCACGGTCCGGGTGGAGAGGATCATGCCCTCTTCCCCCATGGCCGCCTTGACACGATCTAGAGCCTCTTTCAGGGTCCTACCGCGGAAAAGTTCAGGCTGCATGATCCAACTCCCATGTGGCTAGGCTTTGCAGATGAACCGTGGGAGGCAGTTCTGCCAAGGACACCACAGGCACCGAGGGGAGGACCGGCTCGATCAGGCGACGCACCCCTACCCGCAGCCCCGGGGGCGTGATAAGGGGCAACGGCCGCCCGTCGGAACTCATGGTTCTCGCCAACTGATCCAGCCGGCTGAGGAGCCGCGTCAACTGCTCCGGCTGGAGCATGGGGGAAGATCCCGACCCACCCCTCGGGTGGAAGAGGCTCATGAGGGCCGCCTCCAGCTTCGGTCCCAGGGTGATGCCCTTGACGCTTCCATCCCGATCCTGGTACATCTGTACGATCACATGCGACAGATTCCGCCGTACGTGCTCGGTGAGAACCTCAGGATCCTTCGTCTGCTCTGCGGCGTCGGCCAACGTCTCCAAGATGGTCACCAGGTCGCGGATGGGGATCCGCTCTTTGAGAAGTCTCTGCAATACCCGGTGGAGCAGGCCCAGGGACACCTTGGCAGGTACAACATCCTCCACCAGGGCGGGATAGGCCGCCTTGAGGGTCTCCACCATCTCCTGCACGTCCTGCCGCCCCAGCAGATCCGCGGCGTTGTCCTTGAGGACCTCCAAGATGTGGGTGGCGATCACCGCCGAGGGCTCCACCACGACATATCCCACCGTTTCCGCCTCCACCCTCTTGCTCTTGGGGATCCACCGGGCCGGCATGCCGAAGCTGGGATCCACCGTTTCCTCCCCAGGGATCTCTTCGCTCACGGCGCCGGTGTCCAGGGCCAACACCAGCCGCGGCCGAACACTCCCTTTGGCCACCTCGGAGCCCCGGATCTTCACCCGATATTCCTCGGGGGCCAGCCGCATGTCGTCGCGGATGCGAATGGGTGGAATGAGGATCCCCAATTCTTGGGCCGCCTGTTTCCTGAGGAGCCGGATCCTTTCCATGAGGTCGCCCCCTTGCCCCTCGTCCACCAGGGGGATCAGGGCGTACCCCACCTCCACCTCCACCGGATCCAATTGCAGGAGGTCCTGCACCGGCGTACTGACCTTGGGAACGGCCTCCACTTTCGTCTTCGACGCCGGCCCCGTGGGCACGGGTGCCGCCTGCCTTTCCCGCGAGAAGCGGGCCAGCAGGGCCACTCCACCGGCCAGCGCCAGGAAGGGGAGGGCAGGCAAGCCGGGCAGAATGGCCAACCCCGCCAGGAACGCCGAGGCCATCCACGCAGGCTTCGCCCTGGAGGAGAGCTGACGGGCCACTGCTTCGGCCACGCGGCCTCCCCCCGACGAGGCGGTCACCATGATGCCCGCCGCTGTGGACACGATCAAGGCAGGGATTTGGCTGACCAGTCCGTCACCTACCGTGAGAATCGTGTAGATCGACACGGCTCTACCGAAGGGCATCCCCCTTTGGACTACCCCTACGAAGAGTCCGCCCACGATGTTGATGGCCGTGATCAGCAGCCCCGCAATGGCGTCGCCCCGGACAAACTTGGCGGCCCCGTCCATCGCTCCGTAGAAATCTGCTTCCCGCGATACCTCCTCCCTTCGCGCCTTGGCTTCGGCTTCGTCAATGAGCCCTGCTGAAAGATCGCCATCTATGCTCATCTGACGGCCAGGCATGGCATCCAAGGTGAAGCGTGCTGCCACCTCCGCAACCCGTCCGGCCCCCTTGGTAATGACGATGAAATTGATGGCCACCAGAATGAGGAAGATCACCACACCCACCACCGTGTTGCCGCCGATGACGAAAGCCCCGAAGCTTTCAATGACCTTCCCTGCTTCGCCCTTGCCCAGGATCAGGCGGGTGCTGTTGACGTTCAGCGCGAGACGGTAGAGGGTCAGAAGAAGGAGGAGAGCGGGAAAGGAAGAGAACTGCAGGGGACGCTCCACGTAGAGGGCTATCAAAAGCACCAGAAGGGACGCCCCGATACTCAAGGCCAAGCAAATGTCCAGGAGAGCAGGAGGGAGGGGAAAGACCAAAAGTCCCACCACGGTCACCACGCCCACCACCACCACGATTTCCGTGTTGCCTCCGACGAACCGGGCAAACCGGTCCATGGGCGAGCCCGCTGCGCTCACGCCTTCCTCCTCCGCTGCTCAGCGGACCCCTGCCGCCACCAACGCCGGCGGACATCTTCCCTTTGCCGGTAGACCCAGGCCAAGATCTCCGCCACGGCAACGTAGAGCTCCACCGGTATGGGGAAGCCCACCCGGGCCGTTTTGTAGAGGGCCCGGGCCAGTGGCTTGTTCTCCACCACGGGCACTCCGGCCTCCAAGGCGAGCTTGCGGATACGCTCTGCTACCTTACGGGCCCCCATGGCCAACACCACCGGGGCGGGCGCCACCTGGAGGTCGTACTTGAGAGCCACAGCGATGTGGGTGGGGTTGGTCACCACCACATCGGCATCGGGCACCGCCAGGAGCATCCGGCGCCGCGCCAAGGCCCGGGCCATGGTACGCCGACGCACCTTCAAGATCTGATCGCCTTCCGTTTCCTTGAGCTCCCTCCGTAATTCCTCACGGCTCATCCGCAGGCTTCGTTCGTATCGCCAGTACTGGTAGGCGTAGTCGGCCCCGGCCAGCACCAGATAGGCGGCTCCGGCTCCTACCAGAATCGTAAGAGCCTGGTCTTTCATGAATTCCAGCAACGCCAGCGGTCCCTGCTGCCCCAGGGCCGGCAGACGGTCCCACGATCCCCGCACCACCAGCGCCACCGCCCCGCCGATGAGGATCAGCTTCATCAGGGATTTCACCAGCTGGACTACCGCGTGAAGACCCCACAGCCGGCGGGCGTTCTCCCATGGGCTGATGCGTTCCAGCTTCGGCCGCAGAGGCTCCAGGCTCATCACGCCCTGGGCCTGTAGTCCCCCCACCAGCATGGCCACCGAAGCCATGGCCAGAAGCACCGGCAAGACAGCGAACAGCGTCTCCCGCCCGACCTTGCCCAGCCACCACACCATCCAGGCGTCCCCCGTTCCCCTGGGGTCCATGGCCTCCACCGTGGTGGCGGTGAACAGCGCAGTGAGGCTGCGGGCCAGGGCCGGCGCCGCCATGGCGGTGACCACACCCGAAGCCAAGAGGAGGAACGCCGTGGTGACCTCCTGGCTCCGCGGAATCTGCCCCTTGGCCCGGGCATCCCGTCTCCGCTTGGGCGTAGGGGCTTCGGTCTTGTCCTGGTATGCCTCTTCCGCCATCAGGGGCCTCCCCTAGCCCTGGAAGCCCCGCTCAGGACTTCCTCCACCAGCGGGATGTAGTGCCCTTCCCACCCACCCATGAAGGCCGCCATGAGAGGAAGGGCCAGGCCGAGGACAAGGAGGCCCAAGCCGATCTGGAGCGGAAAGGCCATAAGCAAGACGTTGAGCTGAGGCACCGTGCGGGCCATGACCCCCAGCACGGCGTTGCCCATCATCATGGCCGCCACCACGGGGGCCGCGAACCGTAGGCCCAAAGCGAACTGGGTCTTGGCCATCAGAACCCCTTGCAGCAATCCCCCTTCCGACAGGCTCGGCTGTCCCGGAGGGAAGGCGACAAAAGACGCCCTCAGGCTCTCCAACAGAACCAGATGTCCGCCTACGGCAAACAAGGAGGCCAGAAGAAACAGTCCCAGGAGCTGGCCCAGGACGGGCATCTGCGTCCCCGACGACGGGTCCAGGACATTGGCTCCGGAAAGGCCCATCTGCACGGCCAGCATATCCCCTGCCGATTCCCCGGCGGAAAGGAGAAGGGCGGACCCGAGACCCAACACCAGCCCCAGGATAAACTCTTGAGCCAAAGTCTCGGGGCTCAGTTCGACCTGACCGGCATTGGTGCCTTCCCCCCCACCTACCACAGGGACGAGAAGAAACGAGAAGAGCAACAAGGCTCCAGCCCGGACCCGCATGGGAACCGCCCTGGAAGAAAACGCCGGCATCAGCAGGAATAACCCGGACAGGCGGGTGGAGACCAGCAAGAAGAGCCGCACCGTCGGATGCTCCAGGAACGCCATGTCCTCCTCCCTGCCTACCTCACGAGATCCGGAAGCCCCACCAGGATTTCGCTGGTGAATTTCATGATGATCTGGAGCATCCAGGACAACAGGACCAGAAAAGTCAGACCCACGGCCAAGAGTTTGGGAACGAAGCTCAAGGTCTGCTCCTGGATTGAGGTCACCGCCTGGATCACCGAAACAGCCAGCCCCACCGCCATAGCCACTCCCAAGAGCGGACCGGCGAGCATGAGTGCCACCGTCAGAGCCTCGCGGGCAAGATCCAACACCATGGCCAAGGGCACGGACGATACCTCCTCACGAAAAACTTCGGACCAGCCCGCCCACCACCAGGGACCACCCGTCCACCAGGACAAACAAAAGAAGCTTGAAGGGCAAGGACACCATGACCGGAGGGAGCATGAACATCCCCATGCTCATGAGGACAGAAGCTACCACAATGTCGATAACCACGAAGGGCAGGAAAAGAGCAAACCCCATCTGGAAGGCATGACGGAGTTCACTGGTCACGAAGGCTGCCGTCACCACCACCAGCGGCACTTCTTCCACGCTTCCGGCCGGGGTCCCGTGGAGTTCCACGAAAGTGGTCAGGTCTTCTTCACGCACCGCATCCAGCATGAAGCGGCGAAAAGGTACCGCTGCCGCGTGCAGCATCTGGCCCTCGTCCATCTCTCCGGCGAGCCAGGGGCGCAGCGCCACGGTGTTGACCTCGGAGAGGGTTGGCGCCATGACGAAACCCGTCAGGAGCAGAGCCAAAGCTGCCAAGAGGTGCGCCGGTGGTGCGGTTTGGGTACCGATGGCCTGTTTCAGGAGATGCAAAACCACCAGGATGCGCGTGAAGCTGGTCATCAGAAGGAGGAGGGTAGGGAGCAGGGCCAGGAAACCGATGAACAGAACCATCCCCACAGCTCCACTGAGCCTGGGGCCCTCCGGACTTCCGATCCTCAGTTCCAGGGAGGGGACCTTCCCAAGGAGTTCCGAAAGGGTCGGAGCGGACCCCTGGGGCGCCGTCGGCGCGACCTCCGGGGCGGGACGGGCCCCTTGCACCACGGGAAGCTGTCCTGCCTCCAGGGCCGGCGGAAGGAGGACCAGGACCACGGTCAAGATCCCCGCCAGCGGGTTGTTCCCGGCTCGACGGGACGGTCGCCGGGCCGCATCCTTGCGGATTCCCCCTCCCACCGGCTCCCCCCCGTAGCGGACGCCGGAACTACTCTCCCCATCCGCGTTATGCCGGGAGCGCCCTGCCTCCGGCTCGTCCCACGACCCCTCCGGGGCCCTTGGCCCCCGCCCGGCAGCCACCAGCCGGACGCCTCCCTCGCCGTAGGCCAGAAGGAGCGGGCGTCCCTGGAAGCGGACAACCGCCAAACCCTGCCGTTGGGCCAACGGGAGCCGCGCCAGGACCTCCAGGCCCCACTCCTGGCCCCTGACCGTTGTGGGGCGCCACCCCAGGCGTTGGGCCGCGTACACCAGCACCGCCAAGAGGCCCAGCACCGACAGCAGACCGGCAAGGATGGTCATGGGCCGAGTCCCCCTCTACGCCGGAGATCCCTGCAGCCGCGGCCCCGAGTGGACGATGCGGGTAATGCGGACTCCAAAATGTTCTCCCACCACCACCACCTCCCCCTCGGCAAAGCGCCGGTCCCCCACGAACACGTCCACGGGCTCTCCCGCAAGCCTCTCCAGTTGGATCACCGATCCCCGACCCAGGGAGAGGACGTCATGCACGCTCATCCTCGTCCTGCCCAGCTCGATGGCCACAGGGACCTCCAGATCCAGAATGGCCGTCAAGGAAGCAGGTTTCCCCGGCTGGCCGGCGGCTCCAAGTTCCGAAAAGTTCGGAGGGACCGCCTCCGCCTCGGCGAAGGTCTCCAGAGGGGTAGGGTCCTGTCCTTGGGTTTGCTGTTCTTCGACGTGGCTCACAGCTCCATCCTCACTCGACCAGGCTCCAGGATATCTCTAGGCTCTACTTCCAGGACCGACGTGACCCGAACGGCCAGGTGTTGCCCGACCCTCCCGGGCAGGCCAGCGTACCGGCGTTGGCCGGACACGTAGAGGTGCAGTTCCGAGTCCACCGGCAAACGGGTCAACAGGACGTCGCCCACCTTGAGGTTCATGAGGTCCGCCAGCTTGAGTCGGGTCGGCGGAAAGCGGGCCTGCACCGGAATCCGGGCGTTCTTGAGGGTTTCCTCGATGGTGCGTCGCTCGACAGCCCTCTCTTCCGGCGTGCCCCTGGCCACATGCACCTTGCGGGTGGCCGAGGTGGTAAAGAAGGGCTCCAGAACGGTGAAGGGCAGGCAAAGAAGGATGGGAGAACTCATCTCGCCCATCATCACATTGAGACTGGTCACCAACACCGGGTCCTCGCGGTTGGCGATATGGAGCATTTCGGGAATGCTCTCGAAGCCCGTGATGACCAGATCCATCTTCACGTAGTCTTCCCAGACCTCCGCCAGTTGGAAGGCCATCCGTTCCGCCACGATGCGCACCAACATCCGCTCGGTGGGAGTCAGGGAACGCTCCAAGAGTGCCGGCTGGCCCATGCCCCCCAGCAGCCGGTCCACGGCGAAGTAGGCGAAGACGTGGCCGAAGTCCATGACGCCCTGCTGGCCGCCTGACCCCCGCACGTCGAAGATGAACGACGCGCAGGGCGAGGGCAGGGCGAGCAAGAACTCGCCGAAGGTGAGTTCTTCCACACTCTCCAATTCGAGGCTCACGGTGTCCCGCATCCGACCGGCCAACCAGCTCTCCACCGACTTGGCCAAGAGGCTGTAGATGGCCTCCAGGGAACGCTTCCTTTCCTTGGAGATCCGCGCCGGCCTCCGGAAGTCGTAGACTTGGACGTCGGGCCCCCTTTGGGGCAGCGCCGGTGGCGCCGGTTCCCCTCCCCCGCTGAAGAGGAGGTCGATTTCGTCCTGGGAGAGGCTTTCCGAAGTGTAGCTCTTATTGAAGGACATATTGCGGTAGATAGATCCGAGAGATGATCCCCGGGCCGGCAATCTCTTCCAGGAGGGCGGAAATCTCGGCTACCAGAGCCTCCCGTCGGTGGATGTCCGCCAACTCCTCCACCGTCTTCGAACCGAGATATGCCAGAAGGCTGTGTCGGAAGGGGATGTCCAGGGCCGCCAGTTGGGGAACCAGCTTGGGGTTGCTGGGCTGCAGGGCCACCGAGATCAGCAGATACCGGGTCCCCTCCGAACCGGCGGGGTTGACCACCAGATTCTCCAGGACGTGCAGAGCGGGCGCAGCCGAGCCATGTCCTCCGCCGTGACCTCCTCCCCCACCGCCCACGGCGGCCTCGCTCTTCCGCTCCGCCATCCACTTACCCGCAGGAGCTCCCAAGAACACAGCTCCTACTCCTCCCCCCACCCCGCTGGCCAGCAGGGCCAGGATCAGAGGGAGAACGAGCCCGCCCTTCCCCGAGGAGCCCGCCCCCATCGGTTCTCCCCCCTGGACCGGTTCGTCTGCCATGGTCTTCCGCTTCCTTCCGTCCCGTGGGCCATCACCCCAACTCCGCCCTCCCATGGGCAGGGGGTGTACCACCTCCCGGAGGCCCCCCACCGGACTCCCCCAATGAAACGCAACCTTAGGTATCCCATAGGGTTAGCGAGGATGACCCGGCCGAAACCGGTGGCTCTCGTGCTCCGGGGCTTCGGGATTGGGGGGAATTCTCTTCCGCCCTGCCGCGGAGGCTTTTTCCCGCCGAGGCCCGAAAAGCCACCGGCCCCGGTTCCCTGGGGAACCGGGGCCGGCTGGCCCCCAAGGGGCCTCCTGGAGGGCTCCCAACTTAGGCCACTCAGCGCTTCAGATTGACCACCTCCTGGAGCATCTCGTCCGCCGTGCTGATCACCCGCGCGTTCGATTGGAACCCCCGTTGCGCCGTGATCATGTTGGTGAACTCCTGGGCCAGGTCCACATTGGACATTTCCAAGGCCCCCGAGATGATGGTGGACTGGCTCCCTTCGCCGGCAAATCCCAGGACGGCGGCTCCCGAATTGGCGGAGACTTCGTACATGTTGTCGCCTACCCGGATGAGGCCGGCAGGATTGTTGAAGTCGGCCAGGACGATTTGGCCCAGCGTCAGGGTCACCCCATTGGTGAAAGCCCCGGTGATGGTACCCGTGTTGTCGATGCTGATACGCTGGAGGTCACCCATGGTGTAGCCGTCCTGCTCCTTCAGCACCGCCGTGGAGGGGGAGGCGAACTGCGAAAGCCCCGCGATGCTCCCCTCCTTGCCGAAGTCGATGGTGATGGAAACGTCCTTGGCTCCGCTGTCGGGCGTGAACACGAAGGGTCTGTCGGGAATAGGACCGGTAAGCCGCCCCTGATCGTCGAAGGTCAGCGTACCGCGGTCCCCCGACACCACCGTGCCGTTGGTCACCGTCACCGTGTAGTCCCAGGTGGTCTGACCCGTCTTCTCGAAGGTGATGGTCAGCTGGTAGCGGGCACCCATGGCATCGTAGACGGTGATGGTGGTCTCGCGGGTGGCGCCCTCCGGAGCTTCAGCGTTTAGGTTACCCGCAAGGCTTACCTTCTCGGTGGCCTTGGCAGCCGACTTCTGGCCGAAGGGGAGGCGAATGTCCCGGATCTCGTCGGTGAGCACGCCGTCCACGGCCAAGCGACCCTGGACCACGAACCCGTTGGTGGAAGCCACCAGACGCCCATGGGCGTCCAACTGGAAGTTTCCCGACCTGGTGAAGTACTTGCTCACCCCGTCGGAAACCACGAAGAAGGAGTCCCCTTGGATGGCCAGGTCGGTGGTGACCCCGGTGGTTTCCAGATTCCCCTGGGTGAAGAGGAGATCGATGGATCCGATGTTCATCCCCAACCCCACCTGGACCGGGTTGACCCCCCCGGAGACGTCGCTGGAATCCCCCGGCGGTCGGCTGGCCCCTTGAACCAACTGGGCGAAGGCTTCCTCGAAGGTCACCCGGCTCGCCTTGAACCCCACCGTGTTCACATTGGCAATGTTGTTGCCGATGACGTCCATCCGGACCTGGTGGTTCCGCAGGCCCGACACGCCGGAGAACAGGGACCGCATCATGACTCGTACCCTCCTTCTTTATGCGTCTTGGCTCCGGGTGATGACCTCCACCACGCCGGACAAGGGAATCTCCACACCACCTGCCAGCAACACAGGCCCTTGGGGGCCATAGCGTATGCCGTCCACCACCAACCGGGAGAAGGTCTGGACCGGCACTCGCTCTCCCTCCGAGCTCATCACCACCACCTCATAGCGGTACCGCCCGGCGGACAGGCCGGAGCTCGCTTCTCCCAACAGGATTTCGTTACGGCCCGGGCTCAGCCAACCCAGATCCTGCCTGCCCAACTCCTTGCCGTTCTCGTCCAGGACCTTCAGGATTCCATACCCTCCCTGTCCCCCTACTCCCACCGTAACCCTTTCCCCACCGGCACCGCTCAGGACGAGGGTATCGCCCGCCGCCAGGATCTCCCGACCCAGCAGGCCGAGGGCCGCCGTGGCGTTCAGGATCGTCACCGAGGCGGCGTCGGCCGCTTCCTGCTTCCCCAGCTTCTCGTTGATCTGGATGAGCTGCTCCAGGCTGGAGAATTGGGCCAATTGAGCCGCAAACTCTTCCCCCCGCATGGGATTCAGGGGATCCTGGTGCCTCAATTGGGCCACGAGGAGCCGGAGGAACTCATCCTTTCCCATGACGCCTCCCCTTCGGCCTCCCGCCGGTGCATCGGGCGGTGTCATGCCCAGCACTCCCTCCATCATGAGCCACGCTCCTTCCCGCGTTCCCGATGCCAAGGACTATCACTCCTGGTTGACCACGAATCCCCCTGGCCCACGGAGCCGCGGCGC
>JAUQOX010000096.1 GCA_030550695.1 Gemmatimonadota bacterium
GCCCGACGAAGAGCCCCGGGAAGAGGGGGACGAGGTCATGGCCGTGGCGGCCGAAGCCACCATCCGCCCCAGGTCGCGGGTAAAGGCCGAGGGGCGGAACGAAGCCCCCTGGTCGCCCCGGTACCAGCGGGGAGGCTCGGTGTAGAGGCCCTCGAAGGCCCGGGCCCAGCGCCCCTCCACCCGGAAGGCCATGGCATAGGGGAGGTACCGCTCGAAGAGCTGGGGAGAGGTGATCATGCGGCGAAACCGGTCTTCCTCCACCCGGCGGAGGAACTCCCTGAACCCCAGGGCCCACTCCCGGGCCCGGGCCCCTTGTTCGGTCCGGGCGGGCATGATCTGACCCCAGCCCAGGATCACGAGTCCGCTCAGGACCAAGGCCCCGCCCAGGGCCTTCGAGGTCTCTTCCCCCTCGTAGGCCTGGAAGGAAAAGAACCAGGCGAAGGCGCCGACGGCGATGAACAGGATACCGGCAAGGCTCCACGCCCCTCTCACCGCCACGGGGTCCTTCCGGTAGCAGCCCTTGGCGATGAGCTGGCGGTATACCGCCTTCCGGATGGCAGGCAGGTGACGGTAGAACCGGTTCTTCAGGGAGGAGAGGGAAACGCTTGCCGCGGCGGCGGGCGCCCTGGCGGAGGACGGCCCCTCCACGGCAAAAAGGGCCCGGAGGAACTCCTCCTCGTGGGGCGTGAGGGCTTCGTGGCGCGGCGGGGGTTCCTGGTGGTGGAACCAGTATTCGCGATGGGGAAGGAGGCCCAGAAGCTTCTCCTGCCGTTCTTCCACGGTGAGGTAGCCCCGAACGGCCAGGTCCACCAGGGTGGCGGTGAGGTCGTGCATCTCCACCGTGTGGTCCACCAGGGTCCCCACCTCGGTGGGACCGAGACCTTCGGGGGGCTCGTAGCGGACCACCACGGCTTGGGGGGCGGGGTCCCTCCCGTGACGGGACCAACTCCGATGGCCGAACCAGAAGGCGAGGAAGGGGACGAGCCAGGGCCACGCGGTGAACAGGGCCCGTCGCCAGGGGGGAGGGGAGGGGGGGCGCGCCACCACCCCCGGCTCCCAGCCCACGGCCACGGTGAGCCCCTCTCCCGGACCCAGGACCCGCGTGGTGTGGAACTCGACGACGCCCCCCTCGAGGCGGGCCTGGGCGTCGGTTCCCCGGGATCCCTCCGGTCCTGTGTAGGCGGCCCACTGCCGGGGCACGGCACCAGGGGGGAGGACGACCCGGGCCGAGGCGGCCTCGATGGGCACCTCCCATCGGTTCCCCGTGACGTTCCAGTAGATCTCGTCCAGGGGGCCGGGCTCACTCCCTTCGGCGAAGAAGCGGAGCCCGTTGGATACCCGGTAGCGGAGGACCACGGTCCGGGTGGCGTCCTGGGCCCCCGGCACCCAGATCCGGAAGCGGCGGACCGAGGGGCCTTCCCGGGTGTCTTCGAAGGTCAGAGAGCGGCCGGCCTCGTCCGTGACGGCCAGCAGCTCCACCTCCAGGAGCCGGCGTCGGCCTTCGGCGGTGCGGTGCTCCAGGGAAAGGTCCCGAAAGAGACCCTGCCATGCTCCGGAAAAACGGGGGCGGAGGGTCTCGGTGACGGTGAAGACCCCGGAGGGGTCCACCCGGAGTTCCACGTCGAAGCGTTCCAGGACGAGGGTCCGTTGGGGGGCCAGGGGGTCAGGGGAAACCCCCAAGGCCGCCACGAGGAAGGGTAGGGTGAACCGGTAAAGGCCCCGGGCAAGCCGCCGGATGGAAGACACGCCCTTCATCCGCTCAGGAGGCGGACGCTTCCCGAGCCTGTTCTCACACGGACCCACCCTCGGCCGTCCCCCATCCGACCCTCCAGGATCCCCCGCCGGCCGGTCCGGACCGCGAGGGGGATCTCCGAAGAGACCCCTCCGCTGCCGGTTTCCAGGCGGACCTGCGCCCCCATGGTTCCCGGAAGGCGGAGGGTAACGCTGCCGGAGCCCGTGGCCACCCATAGTTGTTCCGTGCGCTCCAAGAAGTGGACGGTCACCGATCCACTGCCTGTCTCCAGACGGGCTTGGCCGGCACGCGCCTCCAAGACCTCGAGGGGCCCGGAGCCGGTATCCAGGTGCACCTCGTCGGCGGTTACCCCCTGGACTCTCACAGCGCCCGAACCCGTCTCCACCTCCAGCCGGTCCAACTCCACCTCCGATAGTATCACCCGCCCCGAGCCCGTGTCCACGGAAAGACGCCCCCCCCGCATCCTTTCCACCTGCACGCTCCCTGAGCCCGTCTCGGCCCTCAGGTCACCTTCGAGGTCCGAAACCGTCACCCTCCCCGACCCGGCGGCGATCCGCAAGGTGCCCTGGGCCTGGGAAGCCTCCACAGGCCCGGCCCGGGCGTCGAGGAGGATCCGGCCCTGCACGTTCCTGGCCGCGATCCGACCCACCCCCAGGTACAGCGCCACGCTCTTCCCCGGCGGGACCGTCACCACGAGGTCGGCGTGGGCCTCCAGGCCGGGTCCCTCGTGGCTGATCCGGACGCGCCGTCCGGCCAGCCCCAGGAATCCGGCGGCCCCCTTCGCCCACGTGCCGTCCCGGCGAAGGGGCAGATGAACCGTGCCCCGCCAGGTGCCCGGACGATACACCACCCTGTCGGCTGGATACAGGATGCGGAGCGTCTCCCGCCCCCCCAGGGGCCCCACCTCCACCTGGAGGGCCTGGGCGTCTCGGCCCCCCGGCCGCACCTCCACCGTGGTGCGGGAGCCGGTCCCTCCCTGGACGAGAACCTCTCCGGCGAGATTGTAGACGGCCACCTCGTGGCCTTGGAGGACGTAGCGTTGCCCAGGGGGGGTTGAAGGGGATGGGGGTGCGGCAGGGGCGGGGAGGCACGAGGCGCTGGCCGACAGCGGCGCCGCCAGGAGGGCGGCGACGAGGGTGGGCCGGCGGGAACTCGCGAGCGGCCGACGGAGGTTGGGGGGGGTCATGGTGGCCTCGTTCTGGCGTGGGTGTGGGGATGGGGCGGGGGGAGAACGGAAGAGTCCTGGCCCCGCGCGCCTCCTGCGGAACAGGACGAGGGAGGCGGGCCGGGGGTTTCATGGGGTCGGCGCTGGGGAGGCCTTTCCCCTTGACCGAATGTTTTCTTCTGGAAAACATAAAGACTCCGTTTATAACCCGAAGATGGCCCGGAGGCGGGCCTCCACGAGGAAGCGGGAGGGAAGGATGAACTGGGGAGGAAGAACCGTAGCGACCGGAGGATCTGGAGCCGTCGAAGAGGGGGGGTGGGGGGTCGGAGGGCGCCGTGGAGCCTCCGGCAGGAGGCAAGGGTACCGCCTCCGCCGGGGGTGCGGGAAGGACCCTCGTTTCGGATGGGGCGGCCCCAGGGCTTTTGCCCTTCTGGGGGCCTTGGCGTGGAGCTGGGTGGGGGCCGCCCAGGAAGGAAGAGCCCAGGAGCGGCCCTTTCCTATGGACACCCTCCGGGTAGCGGTAGGGTCTCGTGTGGACGGGCGGATGCCGGCCCTGACCCGGAGCGTCCGGGTGCTGGATCGGGCCGAGCTGGAACGCCTTCCCGTCCGGACCTTGGCCGAGGCGCTGGCGTGGGCCGTGGGGGTGGACATCCAGGCCCGCTCGCCGGCCCAGGCGGACTTGAGCCTGCGGGGGTCCAGCTTCGAGCAGGTGGTGGTGTTGGTGAACGGGGTCCGGGTCAGCGATCCCCAAACGGGGCATCACGATCTCAACCTCACGGTGCCGTTGGACCGGATCGAGCGGGTGGAGATCCTCCGGGGGGCGGCGTCGGCCTTGTACGGGGCGGATGCCGTAGGAGGGGTGGTGAACGTGGTGACCCGCCAGGCCGAAGCCGGTTGGCATGGACGGGTGGAAGGGGGGAGCTGGGGAACGGTTCGGGGTTCGGTGGGAGCCGGGTGGGGGGACCCCCATGGGCGCGGTGTAGGGGGTGGGGCGGAGTGGAGCCGCTCGGATGGGCACCGGCCGGGTACGGACTACGAGATGGTATTGCTCCACGGGAAGGGGGGAGGCCAGGTTGGGAGGGGGAGCCTTCGGGGAGAGGTGGGACTGGCCCGACGGGATTTCGGAGCCCAGGACTTCTACGCCCGGTACCCGTCGTTTGAGCGCACCCGGACCTACACCGCCGCCCTCCGGTGGTTCGGGGGAGGGGGCACGGAGGGGGTCCGGTCGCCAAGCGGTGACGGGCGGGCCTTCCTCCTGGAGCTGGGGACCTCGGTGCGGCGCCACGAGGACGAGTTCATCCTGGTGAGGACCCAGCCCTCCCTATACCGGAACCGCCACACCTCCCACGTGTTGGGAGGAGATCTCCTGGCCCGATTCCGGGGCCCCATGGGGTGGCGGATGGCCTTGGGGGGAGAGGCGTTCGGGGATCTCCTGGAGAGCAACCGCCTGGGAAACCGGCAAGAGCTTCGGGGGGGCCTCTACGCAGAGATGGTCCGCGGGGGGGGAGGGACCCCCTGGGTGGTGACCTTGGGTGCCCGCCAGGATTGGCACGAGGGGTTCGGAGGGGCCTTCTCTCCGGCCCTGTCGGCCTCCTACACCTTTGCCGCCGGAGTTCGGCTCCGAGGAGCGGCAGGTCGCTCGTTCCGGGTGCCCACCTTCACGGAGCGCTACTACCGGGATCCGGCCAATGTGGGTCGGGAGGATCTGGGCACGGAGCGGGCGTGGTCCGGGGAAGTGGGGGCCGACCTTTCCCCCTCGGGGACCCTGGCCCTCTCGGTGACCGCCTTCACCCGTAAGGCCGAAGGGCTCATCGACTGGGCCCGGCCGGTGGGGGCACCTCCCACCACCCCCTGGGAGACGCGGAACGTGAAGGAGGCCACCTTCCTCGGGCTGGAGGGGGAGGCCCGATGGGAGGGCCCGGCCGGTCTCCAATGGACCGTGGGAGGGAGTGCCCTGTCCTTCCAGGCGGATGATCTCCCAGGCTTCGTGTCCAAGTACGTCCTTCGCCCCCTCACGGAACAGTGGACCGTCGGGGTCCGGCGACAGGTGGGGGGGCAGGCCCTCGTGGGGCTGCATCTCCAGCAGGGCCGGCGCAAAGGAGAAGAGCCCCATCGACGCCTGGATTTTCAGACCCGCTTCCGCCTCGCATCGTGGGTCATCCACCTGGACGGAACCAACCTGGCCGACGAGCGCTATCCCGACGTGACCGGCGCCCCTTCCCCCGGGCGAGGGTTCTTCCTGGCGGTGGAGCGGCTGGTGGGACGGTAAGGGCCGAGGACGGAAAGGCGCCCCCCCGGCGGGAACACGAAGCCCCGTCCTCCCTTGGCGTCGGCTTCGACCAGGTAGCGGCGCCCCCCCAAGTACCCGAAGCCCCTCCGGGCCGGGGGATGGGGGAGGAGGGACGGAGGGCTACCAGCCGGAGGGCCGTGGGCCCCTCCCCGCTGAGGGTCAGGGGGGAGGGGCCGAGGGGTTTTCGCCCCCGGACAAGACCCGCGCCCCGGTCCCGGGGGCGGCGGAGCCCGCCTGCAGGGCGGTTGTCTCGGATCAGGCCAGATCGAACCGATCCAGGTTCATGACCTTGGTCCAGGCGGCCACGAAGTCCCGTACGAACTTCTCCTGGGCATCGTCGCTGGCGTAGACCTCCGCCAGGGCCCGGAGCTGGGAGTTGGACCCGAACACCAGATCGGCCCGGGTCGCTGTCCAAAGGGTCTGACCGGTCTTCCGGTCGCGCCCGGCAAAGAGCCGACCGTTCTCCGAAATGGGGCTCCACTCCGTCCCCATGTCCAGCAGGTTCACGAAGAAGTCGTTGCTGAGCACCCCCGGCCGGTGGGTGAGAACCCCGTGGCGGCTTCCCTGGTAGGTGGCCCCCAGGGCCCGCAGGCCGCCCACCAACACGGTCATTTCGGGTGCCGTCAGGGTCAACAGCTGGGCCTTGTCCACCAGGGCCTCCTCGGCGGGGATGGGGCTGTCGGGCTTTTCGTAATTCCGAAAGCCGTCCACCTCGGGCTCCAGCACGGCAAAGCTCTCCACGTCCGTCTGTTCCTGGAGGGCGTCGGTACGGCCGGGGGTGAAGGGGACTTCCACGGCGAAGCCGGCGTCCCGCGCCGCCTTCTCCACGGCCGCCGACCCGGCCAACACGATGAGGTCGGCCAGGGAGATCTTCTTTCCGCCGTTGCCGTTCCCGTTGAACTCCTTTTGGATGCCCTCCAAGACCCCCAAGACCCGGGCCAACTGTTCGGGTTCGTTCACTGCCCAATCCTTCTGGGGCGCCAGGCGGATGCGGGCCCCGTTGGCGCCTCCCCGCTTGTCCGAGTCCCGGTAGGTGGCGGCGGAAGACCAGGCCGTGTAGACCAGCTCCCGCACGCCGAGGCCCGAGGCCAGGATTTTCTCCTTGAGGACGGCCACGTCAGCGGCGTCCACCAAGGGGTGGTCCACCGGGGGGACGGGATCCTGCCAGATGAAATCCTCCGGGGGCACTTCCGGGCCCAGGTAGCGGGCCTTGGGCCCCATGTCCCGATGGGTGAGTTTGAACCAGGCCTTGGCGAAGGCCTCGGCGAACTCGTCGGGGTTCTGATGGAACCGCCGGGCGATCTTTTCGTAGACGGGGTCGTAGCGGAGGGCCAGGTCCGCCGTGGTCATGATGGGGCGGTGTTTCTTGGTGGGGTCATAGGGGTCGGGGACCATGTGCTCTTCCCGCACGTCCTTGGCCACCCACTGCCAAGCGCCCGCAGGGCTCTTCACCAGCTCCCACTCGTACCCGAACAGGACATCGAAGTAGGTGGTGTCCCATTTCGTGGGGGTCGGAGTCCACGCCCCCTCGATGCCGCTGGTGATGGTATCGGGGCCCTTCCCGCTCCCGTGGCGGCTCTTCCACCCCAACCCCATCTCCTCCAGGGGAGCCGCCTCGGGCTCGGGACCCACCAGGGCCGGATCACCCGCCCCGTGGGCCTTCCCGAAGGTGTGGCCTCCCGCCACCAGGGCCACGGTCTCCTCGTCGTTCATGGCCATCCGGCGGAAGGTTTCCCGGACATCCCGGGCCGAGGCGACGGGGTCAGGGTTACCGTTGGGGCCTTCGGGGTTGACATAGATGAGCCCCATTTGGACCGCTGCCAGGGGCTTGGCCAGCTCCCGGTCCCCCGAATACCGCATGTCGCCCAGCCACTGGGCCTCGGGGCCCCAGTCCACGTCTTGAGGGGGCTCCCAGACGTCTTCTCTTCCTCCCCCGAACCCCAGCGTCTTGAAACCCATGGACTCCAAGGCCACGTTCCCGGCCAAGATCATGAGATCGGCCCAGGAGATCTTGTTCCCGTACTTCTTCTTGATCGGCCAGAGGAGCCGGCGGGCCTTGTCCAGGTTGGCGTTGTCCGGCCAACTGTTGAGGGGGGCAAAACGCTGGGCCCCGGTGGAGGCTCCCCCCCGGCCGTCGAAGATCCGGTAGCTCCCGGCGCTGTGCCAGGCCATGCGGATGAACAGCCCGCCGTAGTGGCCCCAGTCCGCCGGCCACCAGTCCTGGCTGTCCGTCATGAGATCGTGGAGGTCTTTCTTGAGGGCCCAGTAGTCCAGCTCGGAAAACGCCTTCCGGTAGTCGAAGTCCTTGCCCAGGGGGTTGGATTTCTCGGAGTGCTGGTGGAGGATGGAAAGGTCCAGCTGTCGGGGCCACCAGTCGCGATTCTTGGGACCGCCCTGGACCGTGTGCCGCAGGGCACCGTGCTGGACGGGGCATTTGCCGCTGCCGTTTCCTGCCATGGGCGATGCTCCTTTCTACGGGGAAGAGAGGGGACAGGGAAAACGAGGACCCTTGAAGGGCAGATCCCTCGAGCTTTCACCGGTCGGAGAGAAACGGGCAAACAAGGTATTAAGAACGATTATCGTTAGCAAGATGGGGCCCAGGAGCCTCTTCGGTCTCCCGGGAGGCCCCCAGGCCCTCGGGCCCCGCGGCGGACCCTGGGGTGGGGCCGTCGGTCCGCGGGGTTCCCGCTGCCCAGGCGGCGTCCCCTCCGTTCCCCGGCCTTCCCCATGTATCTTCTGCGGCAGCGTCCCCTGCGGCTTTCCTCGCTGGGGCCGTCACCGACAACCCACCTCGACGGGAGTCCCTTGTTGGAGCTGACCCTGGAACAGGCCCTCACCCTCGGGATCCTGGGCCTCACCATCGTTCTCTTCCTTTCCGAACGCCTCCGTCCGGATCTCGTGGGGCTCCTTGTGCTGGTGGCCCTGGTCCTCACCGGCCTGGTCCAGCCGGAGGAGAGCATTGCCGGGTTCGCCAATCCCGCGGTGGTCACCATCTGGAGCGTCTTCATCCTCTCCGCCGGCCTGGGGCGCACGGGGGTGGCGGGGATGGTGGGGGAGCGCATCCTCCGGCTGGCAGGAGCCGGGGAGGCCAGGCTGGTGGCGGTCCTCATGGCCACCACGGCGGTCGGGTTCTGCTTCATGAGCAACGTGGCCGTGGCGGCCTTGTTCCTCCCTGTCACCATGGATCTGGCCCGGCGTACCGGAATCGCCCCCTCGCGGCTCCTCCTTCCCATGGCCTTCGGCACCCTCTTGGGCGGGAACCTCATCCTCATCGGAACGGCCTCCAACCTGGTGGTGGCGGATTTCGTCCGGTCCGCCGGCCTCCGCCCCTTGGGGCTTTTCGACTTTACCCCGGTGGGGCTGGCCATCCTGGCGGCGGCCCTCCTCTGGATGGTTCCCCTGGGCCGGCGCCTGCTGCCGGTGCGCCGGACTCCCCAGCCCCTGTCGGCGGCCGAGGGGCCGGCGAACCGGAGTCTTCCCGAACTGTACCGGTTGGAAGAGCGGCTGGCGGTCTTGGTCGTCCCCCCGGGGAGCCCTTTGGTGGGGAAAGCCCTGGCCGAGAGCCGAATCGGGAGGGCCCTGGGCCTGAATGTTCTCAGCATCAAACGCCCGGGAGGGATCCGGATCCCCCCTGAGCCCAACCGAACCCTCGAAGCGGGGGACCGACTTCTGGTGCTGGGGCGCCTGGACACCATCGAGGAACTGGCCACCCACCCCCTGGTGGACCTGGCAGACGCTCCCCGGTCCCTGGCTTCCTTCGTCACCGAGGAGGTCGGTCTGGTGGAATTGAGGGTGGAAGAAGGATCCCCGTTCCAGGGGGCCACCATCGCCGACGTGGAGGTGAGCCGATCCCTGGGGGTGAACGTGGTGGCCGTGCGCCGGGGAGACCTGGTCTACCGGACGCATCTCCATGACAACCGTCTTCAGCCGGGGGACTTCCTCATTGTCCAAGGCCCTCGCATCCGCCTGGAGGCGCTCCGCGACCACCCCGGCTACCGCCCCATGGGGATGGGGGAAGCCTTGGCCTACGGGATGGACGAACGCTTCCTGGCCCTTCGCATCCCCGGCGGGTCCCCCCTGGTGGGCCGGTCCCTTCAGGAGGCCCGATTCCAGGAGCGCTTCGGCATTGTTCCCCTGACCCTCACCCGGGACGGCGGGCCGCCGGTAGCGCCGGAGCCCGCCACCCTCCTTCGGGAAGGGGACCTGCTTCTGGTGGGGGGGCGTCCCACGGACCTCCAGGTCTTTCGGGGCCTTTTGGGGCTCCGGGTGGAGCGGGACATCCGGCTCCCGGTGGAGGAGCTGGAATACGGACCCATGGACCTGGTGGAGATCATCCCGGCCCCCCACTCCACCGTGCTGGGGAAGACGCTCCGGGAGCTGAAGTTCCGGGAGCGGTACGGGATTTCCGTGCTGGCCGTCTGGAAAGGAGACCGGGCTCGACGGAGCGGCCTCGGGGACCTTCCCCTGGAAGCCGGCGATGCCCTCCTCGGCTATGGTCCCCGGGAGCAGTTTGCCCTGTTGGCGAAAGACCCCGAATGGGTGGTCCTCCGGTGGGGAGTCCAGGAAAAGCCCCGGAAGGAAAAGGCCGTGGTGGCCGGACTCATCGTGGGGGGAGTGGTGGCGATCGTTCTTGTGGCGGGCTGGCCTCTCTATCTGGCGGCCATCACCGGAGCGGCTTTCATGGTCCTGACCCGCTGCCTCAGCATGGAGGAGGCCTACCGGTCCATCGAATGGCCGGCGGTCTTTCTGGTGGCCACCCTCCTCCCCTTGGGACTGGCCATGCAGCGCACCGGGGCGGCCGAAGTGCTGGCCCGCCAGGTGTTGGACCTGGCGGGACCCCACGGGACGAGGGCCGTCTTGGGGGGGCTCATCCTCTTCACCCTGGCCCTCAACCAGTTCATCCCCAGCTCGGTGAACGCCGTGGTCATGAGCCCCATCGCCTTGGCCACGGCCCAGGGCCTGGGAGTGTCCCCCTATCCCTTCCTCATGGGCATCGCCTACGCGGCGGCGGCCAGCTTCCTCACCCCCATCTCCCACCCTGCCAACCTTCTGGTCATGAGCCCCGGGGGGTACCGCTTCTCGGACTACGTGAAGAACGGTTTCCCCATCCTGGTCATCGTCTTCTCGGTCTCGGTGGCCCTCCTACCTGTGGTTTTCCCCTTCTGAAGGGGGAGCAGGGG
>JAUQOX010000379.1 GCA_030550695.1 Gemmatimonadota bacterium
GCCGGCGCAAGGGGTGGATGCCGCGGCTCGGGCGGTGATCGAGGAGGCGGGGTTCGGTCCCGACTATCGGTTCTTCACCCACCGGGTGGGACACGGGATCGGGATGGACGGCCACGAGTGGCCGTACCTGGTCCGGGGGAACGAGGCCCCTCTGGTGGTCGGGAATACCTTCAGCGACGAGCCCGGCGTCTATATCCGGGGGGAATTCGGAGTCCGGTTGGAAGATTGCATGTACATCACCCCCGAGGGGGCCCAGCTCTTCACCCCTCCGAGCCCCTCCTTGGAGGAGCCGTTTGCCAACTGGGGGTGAGGGGGGCCTGGGAGTCGGCCTTCGCCGACCCGTCCGGGCATTCCCGAGGCCCTTGACCGGCGGGGGGTGCGGGGGGATCGGGGGACCGGAGCGAGACGGAATTCTTCGGGTGGCGGCCCGTGTCGGAACCACCCCGCTGCCCGTGGTTCAAAGGTGTCCGGCCCCGGAAAAGGGGCCTCGACCATTGGAGGGAGCGGGATGCGATCGCACAACGGGAAGGTTCGGCTGGTAGGTCTCCTCGTCCTCGGCTGGGTTGGTGGATGCGGGCCCGGGGGGGGACTCACACCCCATGGGGCCCCTTCCTCCGATTTCCGGTTCTCCATCACCTTCTCCGAGGCGCTGTCGTCAGAGCCGCAAGACGGCCGGCTCATCCTCATCGTGTCGCGCCGGACCGAGGGAGAGCCTCGCTTTCAGGTGGCGGCCGGTCCGGAAGGCCAGCAGATCTTCGGGGTGGATGTGGAAGGGTGGCGGCCGGGGCAGGCAGCCGTGATCGGCGACACGGTGTTCGGTTTTCCCCTGCCGGGTCTAGGGGCCATTCCGCCGGGAGAATACACCGTGCAGGCCGTCCTGAACCGGTACCAGACCTTCCGGAGAGCCGACGGACACGTGGTCAAGCTGCCCCCCGACCGGGGCGAAGGACAGCAGTGGAATCGTAAACCCGGCAACTTCTACTCTGCCCCCCAACGGGTGAGCATCGTCCATGGCCGGAAGGGCAAGGCCGAGATCGTCCTGGACCAGGTGATCCCCGAGATCGTGCCCCCTCAAGACACGGAATGGGTGAAGCATGTGCGCATCCGCTCCCAGCTTCTTTCGGACTTTTGGGGAACAGACGTGTTTCTCGGGGCCCACGTGCTCCTACCCTGGGGATTCGAGGACCACCCCCAGGTCCGCTACCCCCTGGCCATCTTCCACGGCCATTTTCCCCACGACTTCAGCGGCTGGCGCACCGAGCCTCCCGACCCGGATCTGGAGTGCGAATACAGCGCCCGCTTCAACCTGGACTGCTACAACCGCATCCAGCAGGAATGGGCCTACCGCCTATATCAGGATTGGACGAGTCCCCGTTTCCCCCGCGTCCTCGTCATCCAGGTCCAGCATCCTACGCCGTACTATGACGACTCTTACGCCGTGAACTCCCAGAACAACGGCCCCTACGGAGATGCCATCATGCGGGAGCTGGTGCCCTACATCGAGGAGCGTTTCCGGGGCATCGGCGAAGGGTGGGCCCGCTTCACCTTCGGGGGATCCACCGGCGGGTGGGAGGCTCTGGCGGCCCAGATCTTCTACCCGGACGATTTCAATGGGGCCTATGGAGCCTGCCCCGACCCCATCGACTTTCGGGCCTACGAGCTGGTGAACATCTACGAGGATGCCAACGCCTACGCCATCGATCGCCAATGGGGCACCACCTACCGGCCGGCCCACCGGAACTGGCTCGGGCAGGTAAGCTATACCGTCCAGCAGGAGAACCACATGGAATTGGTCCTGGGCACCCGAGGAAGGTCCGGAGGCCAGTGGGACATCTGGCAGGCGGTCTACAGCCCGGTGGGTCCGGACGGGTATCCCAAGCCCATCTGGGACAAGATGAGCGGGGTCATTGACAAGGAGGTAGCTGCTTTTTGGCGGGAAAACTACGATCTGCGCTACATCCTCGAGCGCGATTGGTCCGTACTGGGTCCTAAGCTTGTGGGTAAGCTACACATCTACGTGGGGGACATGGACAACTACTATCTGAACAACGCCGTCTACCTCATGGAGGAGTTCCTGGAAGGAACCAACGATCCCTACTACGATGG
>JAUQOX010000380.1 GCA_030550695.1 Gemmatimonadota bacterium
GTCGTAGACCCGCAGCGTCCGATTGACGATGGCATCGCCGGCCACCACCAGGGTCAGTTCGCCCTTGCCATCCCGGTGGGGCTGAAAAGGCTGCGACCGCAGGCCGGGCCCTGGAAGCCCGAAGGCCAGTAAGGACCCGGCCCACACCCAGAGGAGGCGAGAACTCTTTCTGCGCATGAGAAACCTCCCGGCAAGGTAGGAACAGGAGGTCGCCCGCCTCCCGCCCTAGCGACGGTTTACAAACTCCCGATACAGCCGGTCGTGTTTGTTGTCTCGAGGGTCGACCTCCACACCCCCCACGAACATCCGCTCGATTCTGGTCAAGAATTGAAGGGGATCGCCGTCCGTGACCAACAAGTCGGCCCTCTTCCCGGGCTCGATGCTCCCCATGGAACTCGCCAGTCCGAGAATCTCGGCGGGACCAAGGGTCACTGCCCGAAGAGCATCTTCGGGAGAAAGGCCAAACGCCACCGAATGAGCCGCGTGGTAGGGGAGGTTACGGACGTCGGCGGTGCTTCCGGTAGAGAAGGCGATCTTGACTCCTGCCTTCTGAAGAAGAGCAGCATTCTGGAAGGCGGCCGTAATGGATTCGTCCCTGTTGGGAGTCGGTGAGTAGCTCCCCGTCAGAATCACCGGAATACGCCGGCGCGCCAACTCCTCCGCCACCTTGTAGGCCTCGGTTCCACCCACCACGACTCCCCTGATCTCGGGGAATTCGTCCAGGAATACGAAGAGGGTTCGGATCTGCCACTCGGAATCGGCACGGAACAGGACGGGCCGCTCGCCCCGCAGTACGGGAACCATAGCTTCCAAGACCACCCGGTCGCCGCCCCACACATTGGGCTCGAAGGGGCGGGTAGGATCGTCGGCCACGGAAGGCTGCCGGGCGTAGACTCGGGCCCTCCGGAAAAACGCCACGAGCTGCTCCATCCTTTCCCCCGTCAGTCGGGGCTGCTGGCTTGTCGTGGCAGCCTGCAGGTCCTCCAGAGCCCCCACCGGCTGCCATCGGCCGTTTTTCGCCGAAGGATCGTGCTGAAAGGCAGCCACGGCGAAGAAGGAGGAGAATCCATCTGCCGCGTCCTCCCCGTGGTGGGCGTGGGCCTGGAAAACTTCCCACTGACCCACCGACCCCGGGGGATTCCTCGGTGCCGGAAAGTTCACCACCAAAGCTGCCTCGGGGCGCAACGCCATCCGCTCGTAGGTATCCCCTCGCAACTGCACGACCCCGGCAGTTCCCTGGACCAGCCCTGCGTTCTGGGTCACCAGAACCGATGTGATGCCGTTGGCCCGGGCCACGTTGATGGCGGCGCTGTAGGGAACCACTGCCGAGACAGCCCGGACGTGGGGGTTGAATTCCCCCGTTTCGGCCTGATCGGAGGCTTGGGGGACCTGCCCGAACTCGAAGATCCCCAGCCCCGTGAAGGGATCCATCATCCCCGGATAGACATGCTTGCCCGTGAGGTCTACCCGGGGCAGGTCGTCAGGGACGCTCACCCTGGCCGCCGGGCCCACGGCGGTGATGACGCCGTTGCGGACGATGACGACTCCGCTTTCCAGGGGAGGCCCGGCTATGGGATGAACCGTAGCTCCCACCAGGGCAAAGGAGGAATCCGCCAAAAGATTCGTGGCAGGGCCGGCATCGTAGACTCCGGCTTGCCAGCCCACTTGGGGAGTGGAACGGGTCACGGGAGGGGGCGGTGCCATGGGACGGAAGGGCTCTTTACGGGTGCCGGCTTCGTCCCGAAGGTCGTAGTAGACGATCCCGTCGACAATGGTCTTCTCCACCCGGACGTAGCTGTTGAAGGGGTCCCCGTTCAGAAGTACTACGTCTCCGTCCTTCCCTACCTCGAGGGTGCCCACACGATCGTCGATATGAAGCATACGGGCCGGATACAGGGTGAGCATCCGCAAGGCTTCTTCCTTGGGAACGGATCCGTACTTCGAAGCCTTCGGAAACTCGTGGATCATGAAGGACTGGAGCCAGGAAATGTCCGAATTCAAAGCCGTGAGCACCCCCTGCTGATGCATGAGGGCGGCGTTGTGGGGGATAGCGTCGAAGGCTTCCAGCTTGTAATGCCACCAGTCGG
>JAUQOX010000381.1 GCA_030550695.1 Gemmatimonadota bacterium
GAGGGTCAACCCGGCTCCAGCCCCCAAAGCATAAAACAAGCCCTCAACGAAGCCATACCCGCGTCCCGTCTGGAATACCGCCAAGCCGAGAATAGCACAGTTGGTGGTGATGAGGGGCAGAAAGATCCCCAATTCGCGGAAAAGGGTCGGGCTCACCTTCTTGATGGTCATCTCCACGATTTGCACCAGGGAGGCGATCACTACGATAAAGGAAATGATACGGAGGTAAGGCGCATGGATCAGGACAAAACGATTCAGGAAAGAAGCCACTATCGAGGTGATGGTCATCACGAAAATGTTCGCCATTCCCATCCGGACGGCGGTGGCTATCTTCTTGGAAACCCCCATGAAGGGACAGAGACCCAAGAAATAGAACAAGGTGAAATTCGTGATCAGCATCGCCGACACGAAAATGAGGAGCAGCTGTCCCATCACGCCGCCTCCTTCCTCACCTGCGTTCGCACGCTATGGGCCCAGTGCCGGATCTCCTTCCTCCCGGCCTTCCTCCCCTCCCACCATCCCAAGAAAAGAAGGATAAAGCCGAGGGTAAAAAAGCCGCCCGGCGGGCTGATCATCACCACCCAGGGCTCGTAGTGATCCCCGAACAGGTGGATCCCGAGGAAGCTCCCATAGCCGAGGATTTCCCGGAAGCTTCCCATGAGAATCATAGCGATGGTAAAGCCCCAAGCCGTCCCGAGGGCGTCCAGAAGGGCCCTTCCCACCGGACGCTTGGAGGCGAAGGCCTCCTGACGGCTGAGGATGATGCAGTTGACCACGATCAAGGCAATGAAAGCTCCCAGATCCGCATGCACTTTCGGCACCACCGCCGCCAACACCATGTCCACGATGGTGACGAAGGTAGCAATGATCAGGATGTAGGTGGAGATTCTCACCTCCTGAGGGATCAAACTCTTGAAGGTGGAAACCAGAAGGCTGGCCCCCAGCAGCACGAAGGTGGTAGCGGCGGCCATGGCCAAGGCGTTGACCACGGTGTTGGTCACCGCCAAAGCGGGGCAAAGCCCCAAGAGCTGCACCAAGACCGGGTTTTCTTTCCAAACCCCCCGGAGGAGATCCTGCTGCGGGGTAGTCTGTCGCTTCATGGCGAACCCCTCCCCCCGGACGCTCCCGCCTGTCCATAAGCCGTCAGGAGGTCCTTCATAGCCGAAATCCTCTCATTGATGATGCGAATGACTGCCCGGGAAGAGATGGTGGCACCGGTGATCATATCCACCTGGTTCGCTGCACCCGTATTCCGATCGGGCTTGACCCCTTCCAGCAGGGCTTCCGCGCCCCGAAACTCCGAAACGAAGGCCGAGTCTTTGACGATCTTATCCCCAAGGCCCGGCGTTTCCAGGTGTCGCAGCACCTTCATACCCAAGACGCGGTTCGTGGCGGGATCGTAACCGAAGATCAGCGCAATGACGTCCTGGAACCCGAAGCCTTCCGCTTCCATGGCGAAGCCCACGGGTTGCCGACTTTCGTCGTAGCCCAGAAATACCCTGTCGAGTTTCGTAGTGTCCAGGCCGGCGGGCACCTGCGCTGCCGGGACCAGCTTACCCTGCACCACGAACAGGCTCTCGAACTCGTGGGGGTGATGGAGAACCTCCAGCACCGCCTCCCTCAGGACTTGCGCTCGATAGGCCAAGATGCGGGGCTGGCTCCACAGGTAAACGAACACCAGGATGCTGCCGGCAAGGGCCCCCGCAACGGTCAAGGTCAGAAGCAGGCGAAGGGGCCCTACCTCCTTCCTTTCGGGGATAGCAACCGACGGCGTCTTGCCCGCCGGCCGTTCTGGCGCTTCCGAGCCCGGTTTTCCCTCGACCTGAGGGAGGGTCCAACGACGGCCCTCCCCGCCACCCATCCCCACCGGGAAGGCACCCGTGCCGGCGCCTCCTCCCTGGGGAGTCAACAGGTCACGGTCCGAAGGCAGGGGCGCACCCGCAGGCTCCCGAGAACCGGCGCCGCTCATGGCCTCGGCTCCTTCCCCCCCTTGGCAACACCATGCCCGAAAACCCTGGGCTGGGTGGCCCGATTGATGAAGGGAACGAAAGCGTTCATGAAGAGAATGGCATACATGACCCCTTCCG
>JAUQOX010000382.1 GCA_030550695.1 Gemmatimonadota bacterium
TCCGCCGGGGGGACTTCGGGAGGGGAGACCGGCAGGCTCGGGGGAGTGCGATGCGGCCACGAGGAGGAGCAGAAGGGGACGGGACTTGGACGCAAGAACGGGAACATGGGGGCAGGCAGGCCCGCCGCCGAGGGCGGGCGGGGGATCCCACAGCGGGACCTCCGCCGTGAAGGTGTCCGGTCTCGGCCGCCGATTCGGCGAAGTCTGGGCTGTCGAGGACCTTTCCTTCGAGGTGCACGAGGGCGAGCTCTTCGGGCTGGTGGGACCGGACGGGGCGGGCAAGACCACCACCTTGCGCATCCTGGCTGGAGTTCTGCCGCCGACATCGGGCCAGGTGTTCCTCCACGGGGTGGATGTAGTCAGGGATCCCGAGGGAGCGAAACCCTTCCTGGCCTACATGTCCCAGCAGTTCGGGCTGTACGAAGACCTGACGGTGCTGGAAAACATCCACTTCTACGCCGACCTGTACCGTGTGCCCAAAAGGGATCGCCCCCCCCGGTTGGAACGCCTCTTCGCCTTTTCCCAGTTGGGGCCCTGGAGGCATACCCTGGCCGGGAAGCTGTCGGGTGGGATGAAGCAGAAGCTGTTCCTCTGCTGCGCCCTTATCCACCGCCCCCGCGTGCTGATCCTGGACGAGCCCACCTTCGGCGTGGACCCCCTCTCCCGGAGGGACCTCTGGCTCATCCTCCACGAAATGGTGGCGGAAGGGGTCACGGCGGTGGTGAGCACGTCGTACCTGGACGAGGCGGAACGGTGCGACCGGGTGGCTTTCCTCCACCGGGGCCGCCTGATGGCCTTGGACACCCCGCCCCGGCTCCTGGCCTCCCTGCCCGGGAGGGTGGTGGCCCTATGGGGAAAGGACCCCCGAAGGATCCGAGACGCCCTCAAGGGACGGAAGGAGGTCTTGGGAGTGGCCCTCTTCGGCCACGGGGTCCACGCCTTGCTCGGCCCCGAAGTGGAGGACCTGGCCGTCCTAGGGCGGATTCTGGAGGAGGCCGGGGTGGCGGGCGTGGAACGGATGGAGCCGGCGGAGGTCTCGTTGGAGGACGTGTTCCTGCATCTGGCCGGAGGAGACCCTCATGGATGAAAAGGGAGGCGGCCGCCCAGGGGCCCGGGGGGCGCCGGAAGGTGAGGGGTCCGAGGGGGGCGGCCGGGCCTTCTCACCCCCTTTCCCGGTTGGGGCAGGTGAAGGTCCAGGCCTCACCATGTCCCCACCCGCCGTCCGGGTCCGGGAGCTTACCCGGCGCTTCGGGCCCTTCGTGGCCGTGGATCGAGTCACCTTTTCGGTGGCTTCCGGCGAGATCTTCGGATTCCTGGGGCCCAACGGGGCAGGCAAGACCACGACCCTCCGGATGCTCACGGGCCTTCTCCGGCCCACCTCGGGGGAGGGTTGGGTGGCGGGCCTGGATCTGTGGAGGCAGGGCGACGAGATCCGCAAGCAGATCGGCTACATGTCCCAGCGCTTCTCCCTCTACGGGGACCTCACCGTGGACGAGAACATCGCCCTCTTCGCCGGGCTCTACGAGGTCCGGGGCCCGCGTTTCCGGAGGCGCCGGGATTGGATCCTGGAGATGGCGGGGCTCCGGGGCAAGGAGCGGCTTCTCACAGGATCGCTCCCCTTGGGTTGGAAACAGCGCCTGGCTCTGGGATGCGCCTTGCTTCACGAACCGCCCATCCTGTTCCTGGACGAGCCCACCAGCGGGGTGGACCCGGCGGCCCGGAGGAGCTTCTGGGATCTGGTGGACGACCTGGCGGCGGGAGGCACCACGGTCCTGGTGAGCACCCACTATCTGGAAGAGGCCGAGTACTGTCACCGGCTGGTCCTCATGAGCCGGGGGAGGGTCGTGGCCTTGGAAGCCCCTGGCCGACTCCGGGCGCTCCTTCCCGAGGCGGTGTTGGAACTGAGAACCGCCCAGCCGGCTCGGGCCGTGGAGATCCTGAAGGGGGCGGAAGGGGTGATGGAGGTCTCCCTCTTCGGGCGTACCGTCCATGCCGTGGTGAAGGACGAGGAGCAAGGGAGGCGCACGCTGTTGGGGCTGCTGGAAGGGGGTGGCGGGGGGGTGGTGGGGGTGAGGCGGGTGGC
>JAUQOX010000383.1 GCA_030550695.1 Gemmatimonadota bacterium
CGGATTTGTCCCCGACACCGGCCCGGAACCTTCCAAAAGGACGCGGAAGCCGAGGGCGTGCAGGCGGCGGGCGGCCAGCCGAGGAGCCAGGCCGGAGACGTCGGGGACCAGGGCGCCCGTCTCCGGAAGGTCCGAGGGGGGGGTCCGGGGCGCGCGGACCGGCGGGGGGGGTGGCGGCGGGTTGAAGGAGGCGAATTGGGCCCCCGGCAGAGGCTGGCTCCTCGGCTGAATCCGGGCAAGGGATGCCAAGGCTTCCCGATCCACAGGCGGGCGGCGGGCTGCCAGGACCGCCTCCAGGGTAGCCCGGGTGACCGGGGCGGCGGTGGCACCGCCGTAATAGGTGCCCCGGGGACGATCCAGCTTGACGTAGACCACAAGCTGGGGATCCTCCACGGGGAAAAAGCTCACGAAGGAAGCGTAGTAGGCGCCGGACTCGTACCCTCCCGAGGCCTTGTAGACCCGGCTCGTCCCGGTCTTCCCAGCCACCCGGAAGGTGGCCAGTTGTGCCCGCGTTCCCGTACCCGTCTCCACGACCTGGGCCAGGGTCTGGGCGACTTCCCGGGCTACGGCCTCGGACACCACTTGACGGACCTCCCGGGGAGAGAAGCGGGTCAGGACCTCTCCACCAGGGGCCCGGATTTCCCGGATCAACCGGGGCTCCATGAGGTGCCCCCCGTTGGCCAGGGCCGCATAGGCCATGGTGAGCTGGAGGGGCGTCACCGAAATCTCGTACCCGATGGCCAGGGACACCGGAGACTGGCGGGACCAGGAGCGGGGACGGCGGAGGGTACCGGCCTTCTCACCCGGGATCTCCACCCCCGTAGGGGCCCCGAAGCCGAAATCCCGGAGAAGCTGATACTGCTGGGAGGGGCTCAGGCGGAGGGCCATCTTGGCGATACCGACGTTGGAGGACTCCCTCAGGGCGTCGGCCAGGCTCATGCGGCCCATGCGATGAACGTCGGTGATGGTGCGGCCGGCCACGGTCCATCGGCCGTTTTCTCCGTCCACGCTGTCGGCCAGGGTGGCCAGATTCAGGGAGAGGAGGCCGGCGACGGTAAAGGGCTTCAAGGTGGAGCCCGGTTCGTAGGGGGCGTTGATGGCCGTAAGGCAATCGTCCCTGCCGTCCAGGAGACACACGAGGGCCAGAATCTCGCCGGTTTTCGGATCCACCACGATGAGATCGCCGCCCCGGGCCTTCGTCTCCTCCACGGCAGCCAGCAGGGCTTCTCGCCCGATCTCCTGGAGGTCCCGGTCCAAGGTCAGAACCACGTCCCCCCCGGGTACGGGGGGAGCCACCACCACCGTCTGGCCGGGGATGGGCCGGCTGTGCCGGTCCCGGGCTTGGATGGCCTTGCCGGGCACGCCCCGGAGATGGGCTTCGAAGGCTCCTTCCACTCCCCCTGTTCCCACCCCGTCCACGACGGCGCCGAGGACCCCCGGGGCCAGTTGGGGGTGCGGGTAGAAGCGGTGGATCACCCGCTCCAGGTAGACGCCTGATAGTCCTCGAAGCTTTTCTTGGATCTCCAGGGGGTATCGGCCCGGCAGGATCACCCACTTCCGGGACGGGTCCCGCAGGGCCGCCGCCGTTCCTTTCGGGAGGCTGAGGGCAGCCGCCAGCCGGGAAAGGGTCGCCTCCGCCCCCTTACCCAGCTCCCTGGGGGCCACGCTCACCCGGATCCACTCCTGGCTCACCGCAAGGGGCGCTCCATTCCGGTCGAGGATGGCCCCCCGGGGGGCCGGGATGGGAACCGCTTCCCGATGCTGGGCTTCGGCCAACTCCTTCCAGCGGGGCCCTTGAAGGAGCTGGACCACGGCCGCCCGCCCCACCACCAGGAGCGCCCCAAGGAGCCACCCCCCCAGGAGAAGGCGACGACGCCCGGCCAAGCGGCGTGGGATCTCGGGTCTGCCCCTCATGGCAGGACCTCCTTGGGGGGTAACACCAGGAAGACGATCTCCGACGCCCGGGGCATCCGCATTCCCAGCCGTTCTCTGGCTTGTTGAACCACCCGGCTCCGGCTCCCCAAGCGGTCGATCCGGGCGATGAGTTCCTCCACCTCCGCCCGGGTCAGATCC
>JAUQOX010000384.1 GCA_030550695.1 Gemmatimonadota bacterium
ATCCCCCGCGTCGACGCCATCGTCGGCCCCGGGAACCGTTACGTAAACGAGGCCAAGAGACAGCTGGCGGGAGAAGTGGTCATCGATTCCCCGGCGGGGCCTTCGGAAGTGCTGGTGGTGGCCGAGGAGGGGGCCGATCCCCGTCTTTGCGCCCTGGAACTCGTGTGTCAGGCCGAGCACGACCCCGACGCGGCGGTGGCCCTCGTGACCCCCTCCCCGGCCCTCTGGGAAGGCGTGGCGTCGGTTCTGAGGGAAGAAGTCTCCCGGACCCCCCGCCGCACCGTGGTGGAGGAAGCCCTGGCCCGCCAGGGGGCCCTCCTCCTGGCGGACACCTTGGAAGATGCCCTGGACTTTGCCCGGGAATATGCCCCCGAGCACCTGGCCCTCTTTACACGTAACCCCAAGTCTGACATGGAGAAAATTCCAACGGCCGGCACGGTCTTCCTGGGGCAGGCTTCCGCCGTGGCGTTCGGAGACTACCTGACCGGGGCCAATCACGTCCTGCCCACGGGGGGGACCGCCCGGTCCTTCTCCAGTCTCTCCACCCTCCACTTTCTGCGCCTCTACACCTGGCAGGAAGTGGAGGCCGACGCGGCGGCGGAGTTGGCCCCTGTGGTGGAACGTCTGGCCTTGGCCGAAGGCCTTCCGGCCCACGCGGAGGCTGCCCGGGCCCGGAGGACGCCATGAGCCCCTTCCCCCGCCCCGACTACGCCCCCTTGGAGCCCTACGAGCCGGGGCGGACCCCTGTGGAGGTGGACCTGAGCGACAACACGAACCTCTGGGGCCCCCACCCTGCGGCCCGAAGGCTCTTGGAAAACCCGCCTTCGGATCTGTTCACCCGCTACCCTTCACCCTACGCCGCGGACCTCAAAGCGGCGGTAGCCCGGAGGTTCGGAGTCGGCACGGAGAACGTCACCACGGGCTGCGGTTCCGACGATCTCCTGGACTCGGCTTTCCGGGCCGCCACCGTACCCCCGGGCACGCTGGTCCACCTGGAGCCGACCTTCTCCGTGGTGGGGGCCTTTGCCCGGATGAACGGCCTGGAGACTCGGGCCGTCCCCTGGGCCCAAGCCGCCCAGGACCCGGCAAGCCTTGTGGCGGGGAACCCCGCCGTCCTCTACCTCTGCCGTCCCGACAACCCCACCGGCCTCCTGCTTCCCCGGGGGTGGGTCCACGAACTCCTGGACCTCGTGGGCCCGGCCGGGCCGGTGGTCGTCCTGGACGAGGCCTACGCCGACTTCGCCGGCGAAAGCTTCGCCTCCCAGGCCCCGGCCTTCCCCCGTCTCCTGGTGGTACGCACCCTGTCCAAGCTTTACGGGTTGGCGGGGCTCCGGGTGGGTTACGCCGTAGGGGCCCCGGAGCTCGTCCGGGAGGTGGAGAAGTCCCGAGGGCCCTACAAGGTGGGACGGCTGGCCGAAGCGGCGGCGGTGCTGGCCCTAAAGGATGAGGAAGGGTGGGGCGAGGAGATCCTGGCCCTCACCGTAGAGAACCGGGAGCGGCTGGAAGACGAACTCCGACGGAGGGGGCTCAGGCCCCTCCCCTCCCGGGCCAACTTCCTCCTCGTCCCCGTGGCCCCCCGGAACGCCCGGTCCCTCCACAACGCCCTCAAGGTCCGGGGCGTGGCCGTGCGCCCCTTCCCGGCCTTGCCCGGGGTGGGGGAAGCCCTCCGGGTCACCGTCGGCCCTTGGCCCCTCATGGAACGGTTCCTCCAAGCCCTGGACGAGGCGTTGGGGGACGACGTAACCCAAGAGGGCCGGGAAGCTACCGGGAGGCGGTTTCCATGAACGTGGCCCTCTTCGACTACGGTGCCGGGAACCTCCACTCCCTGGCCAAGGCTCTGGAACGGGGAGGGGCCCGGGTGCTCCTGACCTCGGACTGGCGGGCAGTCCTGCGCCAGGATGCGTTGGTGCTCCCGGGAGTAGGAGCTTTCGGGGTAGCGGCAGCCGCCCTGGCTGGGGGGCGGGAGCCCCTCAGGGAGGCCCTCCTGGACGGCTTCCCGTGCCTGGGCATCTGTCTCGGGATGCAGCTCTTCTTCGAACGTTCGGAAGAGGGGGAAGGGGAGGGGCTGG
>JAUQOX010000097.1:0-8219 GCA_030550695.1 Gemmatimonadota bacterium
CCCCCCCCCCCCCCCCCCCCCCCCCCCGCCCCCCCCCCCCCCCCCCCGGGGGGGGGGGGGGGGCCCCCCGGGGGGGGGGGGGGGGGGGGGGGGCGCGGGGGTTCTGTGCGGTATCCCCAGCTCCTTGAACATGGCCTTCTTCCAGAACCAGGATTTCGTCTGGGGGGTGGGGCTCATGCTCTCGGGCCTCTTCTTCGCCCTTGCGGTCCTGCGCTACGGGGTGACGGATTGGCGCCGCACCTTCGTCAACACTCCGGACTCGGACCTGCACGTGGGAGCCTGGTGGGATTGGGCCGTCCGCTTGGTGGTGGTGGAGGCAGTGGTTCTCATCGGCTGGTGGCTGTGGCAGGTGCGGGGGGCGGGGTGGGCCGCCAACCTGACCCCCTTCTCCACCTACAACATCGGTACGGTGCTCGTGCAGTGGGGGGTTGTCCTGGCGGCCCTCCTGTTCCTCAACCGGTTTCTGGTCGAGCGGACCTTGGCCGCAGCCCCGGTGGAAACGGGAGGGGGAGGGTCGGGCCGGCCTCTTTGACGGGCCTCTCCCAGGTGTCGGAACGACCCCTCCCGTTGCCGGGGGCCGCCGACCGGTTGACGACGTCTCTCCCGGGTGGGGGGGAGGCCCCGGGCCGGGGACCCCCCAGCTCCGGCCCGGAACGGTCTGCCCGACCCTTGGGGGCGACCCCTGAAATGGGGGGGAGGTAGCCCTGGACTTCGACACCTTTTTCCGGCGGGCCCACGAGATTTTCGAGGAGATCCCCCCCGAGTTCCGGGAGGGGGTGGACGGGCTCACCGTACGGCCGGAGGCCCTCCCCCACCCTACCCTGTCCGAGGTCTACACCCTGGGCCATTGCCTGACGGAGCGCTATCCCTCGGATTGGGGAGGCCCCGACACCATCCGCTCCATCGTGGTCCTCTACCATGGGTCCTTCCGGGCCCTGGCAGCTCTGGATCCCGACTTCGACTGGGAGGAGGAGCTTTGGGAGACCCTGACCCACGAAGTCCGTCACCACCTGGAAACCCTGGCCCGGGAAGACGAATTGGAGCGGCTGGATTACGCCGTGGACGAGGCCCTCAAGCGGGACCAGGGCGAGGCCTTCGATCCCCTCTACTACCGGTACGGTCGAGAGGTAGCCCCGGGGATCTACCAGGTGGAGTACGACTTCTTCCTGGAACAGGAGTGGGACGAGGACGACTTCGAAAAGGCCCCTTGGATCGAGTTCTCGTGGCATGGGAACCGGTGGCGGATCCCCCGTCCCGAAACCCTGGGGGACCTCCATTACGTCTGGGTGTGGGGTGTGGACGTAGGCCCCGGAACCCTTCAGTTGGTCCTGGTTCGCAAGAGGGGCTGGCGCCGGCTCCTGCGGGAGTGGCGCCGCAGGGAGGAGCCGGAGCTCTGGGAATCCGAGGCCGAGGCCGAGCCGCTCCTCGGGGGAACCGAGAGCCCATCCCAGGGCTAGCGGGTCCTTTCCCGGATCCCCGGGCCCTGGGGGGGCTCCTGCAGGTGGTCCCTCGGTCAGTAGGGGATGCGCTTCGGGTTGGCCAGCCAGGCCTCCAGAACCTCCGACCCCTCCCCCTCCAACAGGCGGATCCCCTTCACCGCCCTTTCCTCCCACGGCAACGCCAGTTCCCGGGCGATCCGCACGTCGTCGAATCCGGCCTTGGCCGCGTCCTCGGCTGCGGCGGCAAAGTAGACGGTGCGGATCCGCGACCAATAGATGGCCGCCAGGCACATGGGGCACGGCTCGCAGCTGGAGTAAAGGACGGCCCCCCTCAGGTCGTGGGTCCCCAGGGCCCGGGCCGCCGCCCGGAGGGCCTGGATCTCCGCATGGGCGGTGGGATCCCGGCCCTCCACCACCTGGTTCCAGCCTTCCCCCACCACGAGGCCTTCCCGCACCACCACCGCCCCGAAGGGACCGGCGTCCCCCCGGGCCGAGTGGATTCGGGCCAACTCAAGGGCCCTCCGCAGAAAGGCTTCGTGGTCCATGGCTCAGCGAACGTACTGGTTCCTCTCGAAGATGGGGAGGGGCTGGGCCACGGTGGCGGCGAAGGCGGTCTTCTTCATGAGCCGGTATAGGGGAATCCGCTGCTGCTGTTGAGCCTGCCTCTGGATTCGGGCCCGGAGGGCTTCCCGCTGCTCGGCGGTAAGTTCCCCCGCTTCGTCCAGGGCTTGGGCCAACTGGGCCTCCAGGTCGGCCTGGGAGGGCGTTCTCCGGAGGAAATCGTCCAGAAACCCCCAGGTCACCAGGTTGTCGTCGGTTTCCGGCTCGAAGAGGTAACTGATGAGGTTGGATTTGGGTTGCCCACTGGGAACGAAAAAGGTGCCCGCCGGGAAGGTGACCGTTTCGGTGCGCTTTTCCGCCTTGACCTTCTTGAGGTAGTGCCCTTGGAAGTACTCCGAGTCGGTGATCTCGGTGGCGTAGTAGACCTCCACCTCCAACTCCACGGGCTCGGTGAGGCGGAGCACGGTGATCCCGTGGTCATGGAGGAGGGGGATGATCTTGGCGAGGCCGTTGGGGAAGAGGTACCCCCAGGGACGGGTGGTCCAGCGGGTAGGCTTCCAGGCGGTGAAGATGGGCCCCTCCACCAGCTCGAAGGTGGCGGGCTGTTGGGCCGCTGCCGCCCCCCCCCCCGCCCCCGGTCCCCCGGTTCCCCCCACGCGCCGCCAAAAGCGGTCCCGGAAGGCCTCGACCTGCTCGTATTCCAAGGGGATGAGGTCCTCGTCCGTGTCGTCGTGTCCCCGCCGGATGGCGTCTTGACGGGCTTGGGCCACCACGGCCATGAGTTCGGCGCCGTTCTCCGCGGCAAAGCGGATGAGTTCCCGCTGGCCGAGGTATTGGCCTCGTACCTGATGGCGGTAGCGCTCCTCGGGGGGGATGGGCACCACCCGGGTTCCGTTGTCCACCACCCGATGGGCTCCGCTGGGGGTTTCGAAGAGGAAGCCCACGATGTTGGCGAGGGTGGAATAGACGTGCTGCTTGCGGGGCTCCACACTCGTGGGGGTCCAACCGGCTACGCCGTTCACCGTGCCGGGCCCCGAGTACCAGAAACCGTCGTAGTTCTCGGCCCGCAGAGCCTGCCGCACCCTGGGCAGGATACGCTCGTTCCCGTAGCGCATGAGGTTGGCGTCACCGGCGGGGTTCATGTTGGTCTGATAGGTGAGGGTGTAGGGGTCGGCCCCGCCATGGTGGGTATCCACATGGATATGGGGCTGCCATTCGTTCAGCACCCGGGTCAGGAGGGCGTGGATCTCCTGGGACTCCAGCTTGATGTAATCCCGGTTCAGGTCGAAACCCTGATCGTTGGTCCGACGGCGGACCTCCGCCCCGTCGGGGTTGATGGTGGGGATCACCAACACCACCACTTTGTCCAAAAGGGGGCGGAGATCCCCCAGGGCCAGATCCCGCATGATCTCCAGAGCGGCGTCCTTACCGGCCACCTCGCCCCCGTGGACGTTGTTCACGATGAGCACCACGGGCTTGTTCGAGTAACGGAGGTCCGCCGGCTGGAACACCGGGGGATTGGAAAGGATGCAGAGGACGATCTCGCGGCCCCCCAGGGTCCGGGTCAAGTGCATCACGTTCATGAGCTCGGATCGGGCGTCCAGGTCGTGGACGAACTTCATCAGAGGCTCGTAAAGGGTTCCCCCCCCCTGGTAGTTGGCGGCCTCGGCGGGGGTCGGGAGCCGCGGCTGGGCACCCAGGGGAGCCGCCACGAGCAAGGCCAGACCGAGCAGGAACAGCCGACGAAGGGAGCTTGACTTCATGGCATTCTCCTTCCGGAAGAGACCGGTTCAAAGGGAGCCTCCGGCGCCCGACTCCCCCACGCCTCCCCTTTCCGCCGGGCCCCGAGACCGGAGGCCCGGCGGCCACGCCGGATGGGCCGGCCCCCGGGCCCGGCGCCCGGGGTGCCCGGGGGGAAGGCCGACCCGAGGGTTGGTGGGGCTTTCCCCCACCCAGCCCGCCATTGCTTCATAGCTACAGCGGAACGGCCGGCAAGGATAGCCCCGGGGACTCGTGCCCCCTACTTTCCTCTTGGCCTTGGAGCGGCCGAAACGGTGCAGCAAGGGAGGAGACGATGAAAAGATTTTGCCGGTTCGTCTTGGTTGCGCTTCTGGTGTCCGGGGCGTGGGGTTCCCCCTTCGCCGCCCGCGGACAAGAACCCATCCGTTTCATGATGGACCCCCATGTCCACGGGAACGTTGTGGTCTTCTCCTATCAGGGCGACCTCTGGGCGGTGAATCGGGACGGCAGCCAGCCCCGGCGCCTCACCCACCATTTGGCCCGGGATGCCTCTCCCCGCTTTTCCGCCGACGGGAGGTGGATCGCCTTCTCCAGCGACCGGTTCGGCAACTACGACGTCTTCCTCATGCCCGCGGAAGGAGGCGAGCCGGTCCAACTGACGTTCCATACGGCTTCGGACCAGGTGCAGGGCTGGACGCCCGACGGGCGGATCTTCTTCAGCTCTTCCCGGAGCCCCCATCCTTTCCTGAACCCCCTGTATACCGTGTCCCCCGAGGGAGACCTTCCCCTCCCCATGGAGATGGACCAGGCGGTGGCCGGAGCCTTCAGCCCCGACGGCCGTTACTTTGTCTACCAGCGCGACGGGATGAGCCGGGCCCGGAAAGGTCAGAAGGGGAACCGGACTACGGATCTCTTCTTGCTGGACCGCCAGACCGGTCGGATCACCCAGCTCACGGATACCGACCTGGAAGGCTTCCGGGAACACGTGAACGACGCCTACCCCATGTGGGGGGCGGATGGGTGGATCTACTTCTTGAGCGAACGGGACGGGATCTACAACCTGTGGAAGATGCGCCCCGACGGGAGCAATCCTACCCCCGTGACCCGCTACCGGGAGGGAGGGGTCATGGATCCGGCCATGAGCCCCGACGGGCGAACCATCGTCTTCATCCAGAACTACGAGCTCCATGTGTTGAACCTCCAGGAGGGCGAGCCCCGGCGGGTGGAGGTTCGACTGGCCTTCGACCCCCCCATGAATCGGGTGGAGTGGGTCCAGGTCCAGAACTCCGCCGACGGGTTCGCCGTCGACCCCGAGGGGCGCCAGGTGGCCGTGGACTCCCGGGGCGAAATCTTCATCGTGCCGGTGGATCCCCGGCGGGGCGAGAAGCGGCAAGTCACGAGCTCGGCCTGGCGGGATCGGTACCAGAAGTTCTCCCCCGACGGGAAGTTCCTCGCCTTCGTGTCGGACGAAGGAGGGGAGGAACAGCTCTGGGTCATGGACTTGGCCACGGGGCAGAGGCGCCGCCTCACCTCCCATGATTCCTACAAGGACGCCAACTACATCTGGTCCCCCGATTCCCGTCGGATCGCCTTCGTGGCGGCCAATACCCTGTTCGAAGTGGAGGTGGCCACCGGCCGCACCACCCAGCTGGCCTACCATCAGAACCGCGGGTTTGCTTTGTCGGAGTACTCCCCCGACGGCAAGTGGATCGTCTTTTCCCGCACGGACCTGGACGAGAACACCGACGTCTTCGCCTTCGAAGTGGCCACCGGCCGGACCCTGAACCTGACCCAGGACCCCTACCGGGACTTCGACGGAGCCCTCACGCCCGACGGGAAGCATCTGGTGTTCCGCTCCACCCGGGACGGGGGGGTCACCCATCTCTTTGCCGTGTCCTTGGCCCGCCTCCGGGAGGACCCCGACGATCCCCTGGTGCGGGCCCGTACGGGAGAGGGGCAGGACACCGCAGGAGCCCGGGGACGGGGGCGGGGGGGCGGTGAGGCGGGGCAGGCTGCGCCGTGGACCGTGGACCTGGAAGGCATCCGCCGGCGGGCGCGCCAACTGACCTCGGGGAGCAACCCGGCCGGCAGCTTCTTCCTGTCGGCCGACGGCGCCACCGTGTATTACGTGGCCTCCGACAGTGCGGGGCAGGGCCTGTTTTCCGTGCCCCTGGCGGGAGGGGAACCCAGGCGGGTGGCTTCGGGGTCCTTCAACAACCTCCAACCCACCCGGGATCGGCGCACCCTGTTCTTCAGCCGTGGGAGGGGAGAGGTGTGGCACATGCCCCTCACCGGGGGCTCCCCCCGGGCCGAACGGGTCAATTTCAGTTTTTCCGTCAAGGTGGACCAAAGGGCCGAGTGGGAGCAGATCTTCGAAGAGAGCTGGCGGGTCATGAAGTTCCGCTTCTACGACCCCAACATGCACGGTCGGGATTGGGACGCCGTCAAGGCCCTGTACAAACCCCTCCTGGCCCACGTGGGCACCTACGAGGACGTGTACACCCTGGCCAACCAGATGATCGGAGAGCTCTCCGCTTCCCATGTGGGGGTGAGCGGTCCTTCCTCGGTGAACCAGCCGCGCCCCTATCAGACCCGCTCGCCGGGCTTCGAAATGGAGCCCCACGCCGGCCGCTACCGGGTAAGCCACATCTATCGGAACGGTCCTGCGGACAAGGAGTGGCTGGACCTGAAAGTGGGGGATTACGTCCTGGCCTTGGACGGCCAAGAGCTTCGGGCAGGGGACAACTACTGGCGGATCCTCAATGAGCTCCTCAACGAGTACGTGACCGTGAGGGTGGCGGACTCCCCGGACGGGGCCAGGTCACGGGACCTCCGGATCCGCACGGTCACCTCTTTGTCGGACCTGAAATACGAGGAGTGGGTGGAGAAGAACCGGGAGTTCGTGGAGCGGGAGTCCGGCGGAAAGATCGCCTATGTGCACATCCGATCCATGAACCAACCCTCGCTGGAGCGGTTCCGCACCGAAATCGACCGGTTCTGGAACGCCCAGGGGATCATCGTGGACATCCGCTACAACGGCGGCGGGAACATCGACCAGGAACTGCTGGACATCCTTGAGCGGCGCCCCTACGGTTACTGGAACAGCCGCTGGGCCGCCCCCACCGCCGGTCGGCGCCCCCGCCAGGCCATCGCCGGCCCCAAGGTCATGCTCATCAACGGGCGCTCCGCCTCGGACAGCGAAGTGACGCCCCAGGGCTTCAGGGACTTGGGGCTCGGGCGCATCGTGGGGAATCCCACCTCGGCCGCCGTGATCGCCACGGGAAGCTACACCCTGATCAACGGCGGCTCCATCCGGACCCCGGGCTCCCTGGTGGTGACCTACGACCCCAGCAAGCCCTTCAATCACGGGATCAACCTGGAGAACTTCGGGGTGGCTCCGGACGTGTTCGTGAAGAACACCCCGGAGGACGAGATCCGGGGGTATGACAGGGAACTCAAGGTGGCGGTGGAAGAAGCCCTTCGGATGCTTTCCCAGGGGCGTTGGCAGTATCAGGGGCCGGAGCGGTGAGGAGGGGCCCCAGGCCGGAGATCCGGAGCCCCCGGACCGCCGGGACGCCGGCCGCCGGCGGCGGCCCGAGCCCGGCCCCGGGTCTCCGCCCCCTCCTCTGGCAGAGAATGACGACAGGGAAGGCGTCTAGTCCCTTGAAGTCCGACCCAGCGCCGAGGCCCTATGCCCGTGCATGACCGGTTTGCCCGACTGACCCCCTTCGAGCTGTTCCTGCCCGAGGAGGGGTATGCCCAGGAGCGGTTCGATCTGATCCGCCAAGAGGCCCAGGAACGGGGGGGCGATCTGGACGATCCCGAGGCGTTCCCCCTCCTGGCCGCGGCGGGTGCCGTCCTCAGGGACATCCGACCCGAGGAGGAGGCCCCCGGAAGCATCGGGAAGTATTCGGATTTCCTGTTTTATGCCTTTCACTTCTGGCAGGAGGGCTGTCCGCTCTACCTGGTGGAGACTCCGGTAGCCCGTTTTCTGGTGGAGACCGGACCTTCGCCAGGAAGCTGGGTCCCCTCGTTGCCGGAAAGAGCCGGGTACATCCAGCTCCCTCAGCACCTGTTTTGGACCACCTGGGGAGGAGAAGGCACCCCCGAGTCCCTCGACGGCTTTTTCTGGACCCGTGCCAAAGGGAACAACCTGGGCCTTCTGGTGGTGCTGGGCATGAGGCGGGATCGGCCCGGACTGGCTGTGGTGCCCCTCCCGCTTCTTCCCCTGGAAGCGGCGGCAGCCTGGGCCTCTGTCCAGGTGCGGGAGGAGGGGGGGGACTTCCGCACGGCGCTCCCTGGAGCGGAGCTGGAGGGGCTGTACGGGGTGGAAGTGGGGGCGGAGGCCGTGAAGCTGGCCCTGCGGATCTTTTGGTATCTGGAGGTGTTCCCCGCCCCGGTGGCGGTGGGAAGGAGGGAGGTGGGGGCGGGGGAGGGGGGGGTGCGTGCCTCGCGGCTTCCTTTTCGGCGGGTGGTTCT
>JAUQOX010000097.1:8229-10199 GCA_030550695.1 Gemmatimonadota bacterium
GCCAGCCCGAGCACGGCCGCCCGCGGCGGTGAGGGCCGGGGCGCGGCGCCCCGCCCCCCCCCCCCCCGCGACCCCCCCCCCCCCCCCCCGGGGCCGCCCGCCCGCCGGCCGGCGGGCCCCCCCCCGGGGGGGGTGCGTGCCTCGCGGCTTCCTTATCGGCGGGTGGTTCTCCGGGCCCCCTGACGTGGGGACGCTGGCCGGCCGAACGGTAGGAACCTCCTTCGGGGCGCCCCCCCAGTCCTGGAACCAAGGTTGTAGTGACGGAAAAGGATGAGGCCCGAAGAATCGCAGGAGCGTCGTAGGAGGAGGGCCGCCGAAATCTACCGGCGGTTGGAAAAGGAATACCCGGGAGCCCGGACGGCGCTTCGACACAGCAACCCCTTCGAGCTGGCGGTGGCCACCATCCTTTCGGCCCAATGCACCGACGAGCGGGTGAACGAGGTGACCCCCCGGCTCTTCGCCCGTTTTCCCGACGCCGGAGCGCTGGCCGAGGCGTCCCTCCCCGAGGTGGAGTCCCTCATCCATTCCACGGGGTTCTTCCGGAGCAAGGCCCGTAACCTGGTGGCCATGGCCCGGGCGGTGGTGGAGGAGCACGGGGGGGAACTGCCCTCCACCATGGAGGAACTGGTCCGGCTCCCGGGGATCGGTCGGAAGACGGCCAACGTGATCCTGGGGAACGCCTTCGGGGTGGACGAGGGGGTGGTGGTGGACACCCACGTCCAGCGCCTGGCTCGCCGTCTGGGCCTCAGTCGGGCCAGCACCCCGGAGAAGATCGAGCGGGACCTCATGGAGCTCTTCCCCCGGGAGCAGTGGACCACCCTGGCGCACCTCCTCATCTTCCACGGGCGTCGGGTGTGCCGGGCCCGCAAGCCGAACTGCCGGCGATGCACGTTGGCCGGGTTGTGTCCTTCGGCCGAGACGGGGGGGGAGGGGTAGGGGAGGCGGGGGTTGCCGAGCTTCGCCCTCCCCCGTACTATGACCCTAGTACCGTGACCTGGGCTTCCCGTCCATACAGCCGACAGAATACAGAATTGTGACCGGGTCTTTGCCGGTCCTCCCATCGAAGGTTGGGCCCATGGCCAGCTCGCCGCGACTCCTCCGGATCGGCCTCTGGGGATTCGTCGCCTTGCCGTGGGCCGCCTGTGCTCCCTTGCCCCGGACCGCTCCCCCTGACCGCAACTTCATTTCCGAGGGGGAGATCCGGACGGCCGAGGTCACCAATGCCTACCAGGCGGTGGAACGGTTGCGCCCCCTCTGGCTCCGGAGCCGGGGAGAACGGAGCTTCCGCCTTACCACCGAGATCGTGGTCTACCAGGACGGTGTCATGCTGGGGGATGTCGAGGTCCTTCGGGACATTCCCATCGAGATCGTGCGGAGCCTTCGCATGCTGGATGGGCCGGAGGCCATGCGCCTTCCGGGCTTGGGCTCGAGGCACGTGGAAAAGGCCATCCTGGTGGAGACCCGGAGGTAGGGAAGGCCCCCTTCGCCCCTGCCCAAGGCGCGGGGGGCATGCAGATCGGAGTTCCTGAGTTCACCCTTCAACCCGAAGGGAGGTGGCCCCCTATGATCGTCCAAGGTTTGCGAGAAGCCTTACGGACCGCCCTGTGGGCGGCGCTGCTGGCCGTAAGCTGGTTCGTTCCCGTGTCGGGCCAGGAGAGGGGATCCATTGCCGGGAGCGTCCGCACCCCCGAGGGTACGCCCATCGCCGGTGCCCAGGTCTCCATCGAAGGTCTGCAGATAGGGGCCCTGGCCAACGAATCGGGCCGTTTCGTGATCCTCAACGTGCCCGTGGGAACCTACACCGTCGTGGCCGATTTCCTGGGCTATACCCAGGGTCGGCAAGAGCGGGTGGTGGTCTTGCCCGGACAGACCACGGTGGTGGATTTCGAGCTCCGGACCCAGGTCCTGGCCCTTTCGGAGATCGTGGTCACGGGGGTGAGCTCGGCCACCAGCCGGGCCCTGGTTCCCTT
>JAUQOX010000385.1 GCA_030550695.1 Gemmatimonadota bacterium
CGGCTCAGGTAGGGCAAGGAGCTTGAGGACGGAGCGGGTCTCCCCCAAGACCCTTCCTCCCCTGCCGGTCGTTTCGTCGGGGCAGCCGTTGTCTCCCAGGAAGGGAGCACCACATGGGTGACCCGGCGTTCTTCCAAAAGCCTCCGGACGGTGTCTTCCGTCTCCGCGCCGAAAAGGGCGGCGGTGGCCTTCAGGCCGGCGACGTTTTCCCAATACAGGGTGCCCACGCCCCGGAATCCGCCGAACCAGAGGAGCCAGGTGGTGGTGGTGGGGGGGGCCGCCACCACGAGCTCACCCCCACCTTCGGCGGCCCGGAGCCACCAGGCGGCATCCCGGGCCACGAGTTGAGGCAAGTCCTCCCGGGCCGGATAGCCGAATCGCCATGGCAGGAGGGCGGTGGAGAGGGGAAAGGGGATCAGGATCAGAACGGCGAGGCCGGCGCCGGCAAGGCGGCCCGGTCCTTTTACGGGGCGGATCGGGGGGGCCAGCAGAGCCGAGGCCAAGGTCACGAGGGCCACCGCCGCCGTCGCCAGCCAGCGAACCTGCCAGAGGGAAAGAGCCAGGAGGGTGGCCGCCGGGAGGGCGGACGCGGCCACCAGCGCCCTGGCGGGAGGGGGAGGGACCCTTCCCGTGGGCCCCTGCCGCCAACCCATCCCCAGCCACGCCCCCACCAGGCCCAACGTCGCCAGGGCGGCTCCCCCTCCCCCTGCAGCCGCCCAGAGCCATCCTCCTCCTCCCGCAGCCACGACCAGGGCGACGAGGGGGGCTGTCCCACCCAGGCTGGCGGCCTGACCCCGCCGGCGGGAGGCTCCCCTCAGGAGCAGGAGAGCGGCCGGGAAGAGGAGCAGGGGGAGCGCGGAGGTGGTCTGGAGCACCCCCAGCCAGGACAGCCCTTCCAGGTGACGCCCGAGCCCCTGGAACTCGCGGATGTGCTCCGTGTGGAACGCCCGAAGGAAGGGCTCCGCCGGCCAGTACACCCGGGCTCCCCCCACGGCCAGGACGGCGGCAGGAGCCGAGAGAAACGAAAGGGCAAGGGCGGGCGGAAGGGCCGGAAGGGGGCGAAGGGCGGAGGAGGGATGGGTGTCCCCGCGTTTTTCCAGGGCCCAGGCTCCCAGGTGGGCTGCCCCCAGCCACCCGAGGGCGTACAGGGGGTGGTTGACCTCCAGGCGGAGCCCGAGGTGGCTCGGGAAGTATTCCAGGAGGTAGGCCGCCCCGGAGGTCAGGGCGCCGGCCCACCCCCATCCCCGCCAGAAGTCAGGGTAGGGCTGAGCGGACCCGGGCCACAGATCCGTTCCGGGTGCCTCGCCGGGGGGAAGGAGGGCCGGCCCTCGCCGGGACCGCCTTTCCTCCGCCCCGGGGGCGGGCCTCCGGGCTGCCCCGCCCCCGGCGAGGACCCCCCCCACCAAGGCGGCCGCCAGGAGAGGGAGGGTGGTGGAGGCGCTCAGCCACACCCCGATGCCCCCTGCGACCCCGGAAAGGACGGAGCACCGGAGGGCGGTGGAGGGGCGGGGGACTCCCTCTTCCTCCACCCCGCCTCCCGCCTCCGGTGCGGACACCCACCCGGCCCCACCTACCAGAAGGAAGAGGAGGCAGGCCAGGCCGGCCATGGCGGCAAAACCGTGGTGGTCCACCGCACCGGCCATGGAGGTCTGATAAAGGGGAAAGACGCTCACCCACCCCAAGGGGAGGGCGGCCGCCGACCAGGGGCCGAGGCCCCGGGCCACCACGGGGGTGATGGCCACCAGGAAGAGGGCCAGAGCCAGGGGAGCCGCGCCCGCAGCTACGTCTTCCAGGGCCAGAGGGAGGGGTGGATGGGGGGGGAGCTGGGCCCGAGCCCAAGCCAACGCCATGAGCCACCACCGGGGCGGACTGCTCCAGTGGACCTCCCTCCCCGAGGGGGCGTTGTCCACGGCGGTGCTCCGCAGGCGGAGTCCCCCGCCGGCCAGGGACCGTTCCGTGAGGAGGAGCCAGTGATAGCCGTCGGTGGAGGCTGCGGGGAGGATCAGCCGGTGTTGACCGCCCGAAAAACCCGAGGGGGAGGTGGGGTCGGGAGGGGGAGGGAGCCCC
>JAUQOX010000386.1 GCA_030550695.1 Gemmatimonadota bacterium
TGGTAGGTTGCGCTGTAGTCCGCCGTGGTGTACTTCACGTTCCGCTCGTTCGTGGAGCGGTAGCCTCTGTCCGAGAACGAGAAGAAGTAGACCCAGCGGGGATCGTTGTATTGGATTTCGTTGTTCTGTTCGCGGGTGTGGTCGAAGCCGAAGGTCACCTTGTGGGAGAAGCCGCGGAAAGGACGGTGTTGCAGTGTGAAGCCTGCCGTGGTCCGGTCCAGGTCCTGCCAAATGTCGAAGGCTTCGTCGTACGCCTCAGGGGTTCCGCTGTAGAAGCCCCGGCGGGGGGTATCCAACCGATCGGGTCGCGCAAAGTAAGTGGACCAGGTGGCTCCACCGCCCCCCGCCTCGAAGGCCAGGCTCGTCCTACCGGTTACCCAGCCCAGGTTCCCCTGGATTTCCCATTTCTCGTTGGGGGTGACGGTGAGGTTGGCCCGGGCTCCCCATTTGTTGACCTCGTTTTCCCGTTCCACGCCCTGGGTCTTTTCCAGATGGCCGGAAAGGAAGTATTTGATGAGCTCCACCCCCCCGGACACGCTGAGGTCGTACTGTTGAGTGTGACCGGTGCGCCAAATGTCCCTGCCGGTCTGCTTCTTTTCCAGCTCCACCATGTCGATGCTTTCGACCTTGCCGTCGTTCCCCACGTCGAAGTAGTTCACCCAAAGGCGTCCTTGGGGATTGGCAAACCAATTGGCTCCCTGCTTGACGGAAAGGTCCCAGCGGGGAGCGCCGGCCCGGCCCCGCTTGGTGATGATCTGGATGACACCCGTGGCGGCCTCGGTGCCGTAAAGGGTGGCAGCCGCAGGCCCTTTGATGATCTCGATGCTTTCGATGTCTTCGGGGTTCAGGTCGTTCCAACGGGAAATGCTGGAGGAGCCGAAGGCCTGGTTGGTGGGGCCGGTAGCCTGGGCGTTGTTGACCCTGACACCATCAATGTAGACCAACGGCTCGTTGGAAAGGGAGAAGGAGCTGGATCCCCGGATGCGTACCCGATTCCCCCCTCCTACCATCCCGGTGGTGTGGAGAATGGTGACGCCGGCGGCTCGCCCGTTCAACAACTCGGCCAGCGTCCGAACCGGCGCTACCTCCACCACCTTGGCAGCCTCCAAAGTGGTGACCGTGTTCCCGAGGGAGCGCTTGGTCTGTCCGCCGGCCGTGCCGGTGACGACGATGCGGTCCAGTTCGATGGCGGCAAGGGCGAGCTGCACATTGAGGTTCACATCCCCCACCCGGGCGGTGACCGTGGCGGGTGAGTATCCGATCAGGCTGATACGGAGGGTCACCTCCTGGCCGGTAAGCCCCAAAAGCAGAAACCGACCGGCCTGGTTCGTGTAAGTGCCTTTGCCCATCCCCACCACCTCCACGCTGGCATCGGGAAGCGGCCGCAGGGTCTCGGCGGACACCACCACCCCCCCCACGGCTCCCGGCTGCTGGCCGTGGGCGGGAGGGTTGGAAAAGGCGAACAGAAGAGGGATGGCCAGGACAACACGGGCCCACCCGGGCCAAGCTGCCCGCCAGTCCCTGAGGGAGTAGCTACACATGGGTCCTCCGGAGTTGAAGGGTTGAGGGAAATGACCTGAATGGGAAAACGCCCCCGGCAAGGCGCGAGGCCCTGGCCGTCGCAGGGATCTCCCCCCGTCCGGAGTCTCGGAGTGCCTTCCCGAGGAGAGGGTCCCCGAGCAGACGCGCCACCTTCGGCGGTGCGACCTTGCCCGGAGCCTCGGCGTCCCCCCGAAACCATGCCTCGAGCCGGGGTGACCCCGTGTTGCCGTTCCTTTAACTCCCTAATACTCTCTTCCGGGCTGCCTCGCAAGGAGGTTTGCAGGAAGCCCGGATTGGTCGTTTCCCACGTCCGGATTGGTCGTTTCCCACGTCAGGTATCCCGCGGGAGGTGTCCCCATGTCGGTGAAGAGCACCACAAGTCGCCCTTGGCCGCTTCCGGGGGCAGGGCTTTTCCTGATCGCCGCCTGGGGATGCGCGTCGGTACCGTCGGCCCGCCCCTCCCCGGCCCCTCCGGCTCCCTTCCCCTTTTCCCGGTTGGCCGACTCGGTGGTGGCCAGTCCTCC